>JBEKNG010000641.1:0-3902 GCA_049523075.1 Paraburkholderia sp. | reverse complement strand
ATGGCTTTCAGTTGCGCATCGTCCTGCTCTTCGATCAGTTCGCCAGCCAGTGCGGCGATCAGTTCCGAGATGGTACGGCGTTCGGATTTCGTCAGTCCTTTCTCGTCATAGGCCTGCTCAAGGAGATGAACCATCTTGACCTGCAAATCCGTGCAGACCTTCTCGAGCGGAAGGAGCTCGTCGGTGTATTTGCTCTGGAAGACCGGCGTCACCGCTTCCCACGCGCCGAGACGGTGACGCCGCTTTTCAATCTGCTGGATGAGCGTATTGAACGCCTTCTGGCCTTTCGACAGGCTGGCCTTGTTGTGGTCCGGGGCGATGCTTACAGACCTGCGATTCGTCCTAGTCATGGGATGGATATCTCCGATTACTGCGCGACGCGACGCAAGGCGATATTCTAACCGGACTCCCGGACCTGCCGCGCTAACGCTACCCCAGCCCAACCAACGCCGCCTCCACCCACCCAAACCCAACCTTCTCCTGCTCAAGGCGCAGATTCTTGCGCAACCGGTTATCCCGCAAGTCATCATAAAGCGCCTGCTCTTCACGATTGAGCCTCGGCAGATCCCGCACGGTCTGCTTCTCCTCCCAATCCCATTGCGACGCGAACGCCAGCAACGTCTCGCGATTCATCAGAAACGACTCCACATGATCGAACTGGCTGCGCAGTTGATCGAGGATCGCAAAGCCATGGGTATCGATATCACCCCAATAATGAATACGCCGACCCGAGAGCCAACTCGCATTGGTCAGCATCTCGAAGCCATAACCCGCACCGAAGACGACCATGCTGTCCTTGACGGGCGGAAAGGCCAGGAAGTTGATCTCGTTCTCTGTGACAAAAATCCGCTGAACGTCCGGATCGAGCCGCGCGAAGCTTGCCGCATCGAGCGTAACGTCCTGTTCCGTGCTGCCAGGCTTGAGCAAGGCCTTATCCGCGTCGAGCATGCGAAATCGGATGCGCAACGGCTTGTCGCGAAACCCATAACGGGCTGCGAATTGACTCACGCCGGAGCATGAGAGATCGATCGCCTCCGGCGCCAGAACACAATCCAGCAACTCCGCGAGAACGCCGCGATAGCCTTCGATGAACTTGCTGTGCACGTCCGCGATATCGATCTGCCTGAGATAAACATTGGGACGCGGATGAGCCTCAAACCAGACACACACGTCCAGCAGCCGACCCCATACGTCGGCAAGCTCGAGTGCGCGCAATGGCCGTCTAGCGAGCCACGCCACCAGCCGCGCATCCCGTTTACCTGTCGTCTCCAGCAACGCAGCGAAGCGGGCCGCATCGCGTTGTTTGCCGACAAAAGCCACAGCGTCCTCGACCGTATCAATCCAGACCGCCTCGGGCAATGCATTCGCACCAAACACCCGATGCCTGAACTCCCGCATCTCCACGCGGCAGTGAGTCATCGCACGAAGCTCGCTGTTCCATCGGCGGATGTCCTCAAAGCGCCCGGCAATTTCCGCCGAGGTGGGACCCTTGAGCACAAGGCGTCTGGGGAACAGCGATTCGCCGGTAACCAGACTGGCCAGCATATCCCCTCGCTCCCAAAGCCTCCTCACCTGCGCACGCAGATCCCCCGGCGTGGTCCAGCTCATGGTCCAGTCCTTCCCTTTTCCTCGCGATACTCTTCAATCGAAAGATTACGCAGCCTGGAGTCTCGCCCTTCCTTGTTATCCACAAATCCGACACTCGAGACAAACGGCTCGATGATGTGGATCTTCTGCAAAGGCGTCACGATCAGCAGTTGCAAGTTAAGCTGAGCAAACAGCCGCAAGCCATATTGCGCGGACTCGTCAGAACCGCGGCCGAAGGCTTCGTCGATCACGACGAAGCGGAACGAGCGCGACCTGACCGCCCCCCATTCGAGGCCGAACTGATAGGCCAGACTTGCAGCCAAGATGGTGTAAGCCAGCTTCTCCTTTTGGCCACCCGATTTGCCACCAGAATCGGAATAGTGCTCGTGTTCGCTATCGTCTTCTCGCCAGCGTTCGCTGGCCGCAAACCCGAACCAGTTGCGTACGTCCGTGACCTTGGCGGACCAGCGGCGGTCCTGGTCGGTCAAACCTTCACGCCCACGGAAACGCTCAATGATCTGCTTGACCTGCAGGAACTTGGCTTCCGAATATTGGACGTCTTCCGAACCGGTCAACGCGCCTTCAGTACATGAGCGTAAATCCGTCTGGAAATCGCGGATCTCGGCGTCCGGGCTCGGCTGCGCTTCCAGCACGATATAACGTCCTGCGTTGTAGTCGATCTGCGTGAGCGACTCGTTGATACGCTCGATGCGTTCCTTGATCGTCTCGCGCTCACGCGCCAGCTGCGACTGGAAGTTCGCCACTTCGCGGATGGTGTTCTCGTTGAGCAACTCCTTGAAGCGTGCTTCGAAGCGTGGCAAGTCATCAGCCTGTAGCGTGTCGAGCATCGCGCGGTATTCGTCGGCTGCTTCTATAGCGACATCGACTTCCTGCGTTTCCAACGGGAACGCGGTGCAATATGCCCGCATCGCGTCGATGATCTTGTCGCGCTGGCGCGAGACCTTCTTATCTTCCGCGTCGATGTTGTCCTGCAGCCATTTGCGCATGTCGCTCTCGCGGTTGTCGCAAGATTCGACCGTGAGCTGATGTTTGCCCAGCACTTCAGACCACATTGCAGCGAGTCGTTCGTAGTAGGGTGTATGACTGGCGTATTGGGTGTCATCCAATATCGACTGGGTTTGCAGCCGCAGACTCTCGGCGATGGTTTGCCGCTCTTCCGTCCGCGTGCGCTCGGCCTTATGTTCGTCCAGTTGTTTTTCTGTGCCGGCCAATGCCGCCCTGACCGCGCTGAGGCGCTCCGTCAATTGATGCAGCAAGTCGGAAGCGGATTCCAACTGTTGCTTCTCGTCGCGTAGTTTCGCCACTTGCACGGCCAACGAATGCCAGTCGAGTTCGGCGAAATCGACATGCTCGTCGAGTTTCGACAGCGCGCTCAGGCGAGCCTTGAGGCGGCTTTGCTCTGACTGGATACTGCCGATCAACGCGCCCAGTTCACCCAGGCGGTTGGACAGTAACTTCGCCTGCTCCTCAAGCGCCTGAATCTTCGCCGTGTTGGTCCAGCCCAGTACGTAGCGACTGCGGTCATTCAGTCGATGACGGTCGTCTTTCTCATGACGCTCGCCCGGCGCCTTGATCTGGCCGGCGCGTGTGACGGCACGCGTCTCGCGCCGAAACTGCTCTTGCGTGGCGCAGCAGACCACATTGAAGCGATTCGCCAACTCGAGTTCGAGCCAGTCATAGAACGGCGAATCCGGTTTCACCGACAGTTTGCGGGCGAGCGAATCCCGATGCAGTTCGGGACGCTCCCGCCGGGCGCCCGGCCGCACCCGAAAATAAACCAGCCGTCCTTTCAGATGCGTCTTGTCGACCCACTCGGTGACAGCAGCGTAGTGTTCGTCGGAAACCAGCAGCGACAGGCCGAAATTGCGCAATAGCCGCTCCGCTGCGCCTTCCCAGTCGCGTTCGTCATCACGCACCTGTATCAGTTCGCCGGCAAAGCACAGATCCGCCTCACGCAGGCCGAGGGCGTTGCACAGCGCCGTGCGCATCGCAATCTGTTCTGCGGGAATATTGTTGCGACGAGTCTTTAGACTGTCGATCTCGGCCGTCAGCGTGTCATGCTCCTGCTTGCCTTGCCGCAGACTTACGCCGTGTTCGGTGAGATCGTTCTGCAAACGGGCATCATCCGTATAGGCTGCTTCGACGAGTACCGCAAGGCGTCGCCGCTGCGCGAGGAAGGCAGCTTCGTCGACGGCTGCGGGACTCTCTCCAACCTCTTGAACGAGTTCGGCATAGCGCTGTGCCCTACGTTTGCGGGTCTCGCAATCGTGATCCGCCTTTTTAATCTCCGCATC
>JBEKNG010000640.1:0-3905 GCA_049523075.1 Paraburkholderia sp. | reverse complement strand
AATGAAGAGGCGATTCTGAACATCGACTCCGGCGGCTTCGAGCTCGCCAATTTCCTTGAACAGCGCTTCCGGCGACAACACGACGCCATTGCCGATGTAGCACGCGACGCCGGGATGCATGATGCCCGACGGAATCAGACGCAAGATGGTTTTCTTGCCGCCGATGATAAGCGTGTGACCGGCATTGTGACCGCCCTGGAAGCGAACGACGCCTTGAGCGTGGTCCGTCAGCCAGTCGACGATCTTGCCCTTGCCTTCATCACCCCATTGGGTCCCCACGACGACGACGTTACGTCCGGGGTTCACATTCACAGCGCTGGCAGACATGTTATTTCGTATGCTGGTTAAAAACGTATTCTACCTATGTTCGCGGAAGCTTCCGAATTTTTCCGTTTCCGCTCAACGGTATGGACGTTATTCTGGGTATATCGAAATAGCGCGGCTCGTCACCGCGCCGATCTTTTGCAACGCTACTTCAACGCTCAGGAACTGGGTTCGACGACCCACGCGCCGTTGCGTTCGACCAGCACGCGGTCGCAAGCAAACTCGTCGAGCGCGTGGTCGTGGCCAGGCAATGCCTGAATCACCACTTCGCCGGCATCGCGCAATGCGGCCACGGCGACCCGCAGTGCTTCATCGTGCTCCCAGGGCGCGAGAATTGCGCTGCTGCGCGCCTCAATGGGCGAAATACGCGCCACTTCGCGCAGATCCAGCGAGAAGCCGGTTGCTGCGCGCGCGCGTCCATAGGCCTGGCCCACGTGGTCGTAACGGCCGCCCCGCGCCACCGCGTTCGGCACGCCGTCCACGTAGGCCGAGAACATCACGCCGCTGTGATACGCATAGCCGCGCAAATCGGCCAGATCGATCATCACCTCCGCGCCATCGACCTGGTTCGCGAGGAATGCGAGGTCGTCGAGCGCCCGGGCAATCTCCGGCGTGCCGGGCAGGCGTGCACGGGCCTCTGTGAGCGCTGACGCGTCGCCATACAGCGACGGCAAGGCGCGCAGCGCATCGCGGGTAAGCGGCGTGAGATTCGCGGTCAGTTCGGCAAGCCGCGGCACGTCCTTGCCAGCAAGCGCTTCATACAGCGACTCGCCAAGCGCCGCCGCAGCGGGTTCCGCGTCGATCAAAGCGGCCAGCACGCCCGCGTGGCACAGGTCCAGACGCACCTTGGCGAGGCCGGCAAGACGCAGCGCGTCGAGCATCAACTGCTGGATCTCGAGGTCCGCTTCAAGCCCAGCGTGACCGTAGATTTCCGCGCCGATCTGAATCTGCTCGCGGGTCGCATGCAGGCCGCGCGGCCGCGTGTGCAGCACATTGCCGGCGTAGCACAGGCGCGTCACGCCTTGGCGGTTCAGCAAGTGCGCGTCAATCCGCGCCACCTGCGGCGTCATGTCGGCGCGCAGGCCGAGCGTGCGGCCCGACAACTGGTCGACCAGTTTGAAGGTGCGCAGGTTCAGGTCGTGGCCCCCGCCCGTCAGCAGCGACTCGAGGTATTCGAGCAGCGGCGGCATGACCATCTCGTAGCCGTAGACCCGAAAGCGGTCCAGCAGATGGCGCCGCAACTCTTCGATCTTGCGGGCTTCCGACGGCAGCACGTCGGCAATATTCTCGGGAAGTAACCAGGTCGACATCGATACAGTCCTACGACGGTGAACACGGCGCCTGGGCGCGCCGGTAAATAAGAATGATGGGCAGCGTGGGCATGAGCCTGCCGCCTTGGCCTTGGCCTTGGCCCTGCCCTCGGCCGGGTCCGCTGCGGCCTTTTGAGCCGGGCCGGAGCGGGTGAATCGCGCCTCGTCGTGGCGCGGATGCACATGCCTCTCGCGAGCGGCGACGGCAAGCGAGACACCCCAACGCTGCGCCCCAACACTGCTATCGCGCCCGGGCCCGCTCGCGCCTTCAGGTGGCGATGTACAGCAGCAGCAGCCCGAGCACCATCACGATGAGCCCACCAATGCGAATCTGATGAGGGGGCCGTTCCGCTGTTTTACGAAACGTATCGCGCCAGGCGCTCGGAAAAACGAAGGGGAACATCCCCTCGATGATCAGCATCAGTGCGATCGCGAGCAACAACGAGCCGGCTATATCCATGCGAATGAGGGTGCCGCGATACGTATGCCGCGGCGCTCCGGTAATCAATGTTTGCGCGGTGCCGCCGCGGCGTCCGATGACACTCCACCGGTCGGGCTACGCATGAAGCGGAAAAACTCGCTGCTCGAATCGACCACAATCACGTCATTCGGCTTGAAAGTGTTCCGGTAGGCCAGCATGCTCTGGTAGAACTCGTAGAACTGGGGATCGCGGCCATACGCGTCGGCGGCGATGGAGGCAGCTTTGCCGTCGCCCTCCCCCTTGATCGTCTGCGCCTGCATGTAAGCGTCCGCGAGCAGCGCCTGCTGCTGGGTAGCCGCGTCCGCCTTGATCCGGTCGGCCTCTGCCACGCCTTTGGCGCGCTCGTCACTGGCCGCCTGTTCGCGCGCCGCGCTCATGCGCTTGTAGACGGAGTCGGCCATCGCTGCAGGGAAATCGACCCGGGCCAGCTGGATGTCGATCACCTCGACGCCGAGCGAAGCGGCGGCAGCCGCCATCGCGTCACGCGCTTCGTCCGCCAGTGCCTGCTGCTTGCCCAACGCATCGGCGAGCGTGACCTTGGCAAACGCATCGCCCAGCGCGCTGCGCGACAGCAAGGCGAGCCGGTCCGGCATGGTCTGGTCATCGCCCCTGGTCTGCGCGAACAGCTTGAGCGGATCGGTCACGCGAAACTTGATTACCGGATCGACCAGCAGGTCGGTTTTGTCAGACGTAACGTAGCGGTCTTCATCCGGCGCATCCAGTGTCTGGATCCGGCTGTCGATCAGTACCAAGGTTTGCAGCGGTGGCGGCAGCCTGGCGTGCAAGCCCGGGCCGAGCAGTTCGGGCGCCGCATCGCCACGTCCGGTGAGGACGGCCATATGACGCTGATCGACCACGAACACGGTCGACGACGCCGCAAACAGCAGCAGCACGATAACGACGACGAGCGCAATGATTCGATTCATGTTCGCGCTCCTCATTGGATGTCGTCTTCGCGGCCGCGGCTGCGGAACGCGTCGCGCGAACGCAGCGAGTCGCTCGCCGCGTCGGCGTCGCTCGCGGGGCCCGCAGCCGCGGCCGCGGATGCTGCGGCACCGCTCGCCGCTTGCGGCACGACAGCGGCAGGAGCCGATACCGCAGCGCCGCCGGAAGCGGCGCTCGCCGCGGCGACAGCATCGGCAGCACGCTGGCGGGTAGCGTCGACCAGCTTGTCGAGCGGCAGATACAGCACGTTGTTACCGGCCTTGCTGTCGACAAATACCTTCGTCGTATTCGAATAGATATGCTGCATGGTGTCCAGGTACATGCGCTCGCGGATCACCGCCGGCGCTTTGGAGTACTGCTCGTAGACCTGCTTGAAGCGCTCGGCATCGCCTTGTGCCTGCGCCACCACCTGGTCGCTATAGGTCTTCGCTTCGTCGACGAGGCGCGCCGCGTCGGCATGCGCGTGTGGCAGCAAGTCGTTGGCATACGCCTGCGCGTCGGCCTTCGCGCGTTCGCGGTCCTGATGCGCTTTTGCCGCGTCGTCGAAAGCCGCTTGCACCTGCTCGGGCGCCTGCACGCCCTGGATCGTCACACCCGTCACGACGAGGCCGGCCTGGGATTCGTCGAGGGAATGCTGGATTGCATCGGACAGTTGCTGGCGGATTGCTTCGCGGTCCTGATAGAGGATGTCATCGGTGCTGCGCGCGCCGATGATATTACGCACCGCCGCCTGTGCGGCCAGCGTCACGCTCTGGTCGGGGTCGACGCTGCGGAACAGATAGTCAGTCGCACTGCGCACCTGGTACTGCACGGCAAAGCGCACATCGACGATGTCGGCGTCGTGT
>JBEKNG010000639.1:0-3911 GCA_049523075.1 Paraburkholderia sp. | reverse complement strand
CTGCTTTTTCTCCGCATCGATGTCGCGCTTCTCATCGCGGCCAGTCGCGTCTTTCGTGGCCCATACGCCTTCCTGGCCGGTTTCCGGAATCGTATAGAACGTCCACAGCAATTGACCGGAGTTCGCATCAAACGCCTTGACGAACCCGCGTATGCCATATTCGCCGCCGTTGGTGCCAATCAGCACCTTGCCGTCGACGACCGTCGGCGCCATCGTTTCCGAGTAGCCCTCATCGGGATCGGCGATCTGCGTTTGCCACAACACGCTGCCGGTTTTTGCGTCGAGCGCGACGAGTTTCGCATCAAGGGTGCCCATGTACAGCCGGCCGCCTGCTATGGCAACACCCCGATTGTTGGGCCCGCAACAAAACGTCGTGACCGAACCCATCTTGTGCTTGTAATGCCAGAATTCCTTGCCCGTCACCGCGTCGATCGCATACACATGGTTGAACGAAGTGGTAATGAACATGACACCGTTCGAAACGATCGGTGCCGTTTCCATTGACTCGTTGACAGCTGTCTGGAATATGAAAGCTGGCCTGAGCTTGGATACGTTCGTCTTGTTGATTTGTGCGCCGCGGTAGTAGCGCGTCTGCGCGTACGAGCCGTTCGGATGCAGCCAGTCGTTCGACGCGGTGGCTGCCCTGTCGAGTTGTTCCTGGCTTACGGGCTGTAGCGTCGACGGCACCGGCGAGTTCGTCGTAGTCGAACTGTTTTGAACTTCGTCCGCGGCGTAAGCGTTTGGTAAGCATAACGCGATGGCGAGCAGGGAAAGACCAATAACATCTGGACCGCGAACGAATGGCATGAGCGTCTCCTTGGCTTCTTGTTGTTTAAGAATTCCAGTGTTGGAGTGCGGCATTCATCCACGCAGCGGACGGCGTAGAAAAGCAGGATGGCACAACCCTCTCAAACAACAAAAGCGTACGATTTAGAACCGTTGATTGCGTTGTCAGGATGGGTCGGCTGCGCATAGATGGGCGAGGGAATGTCCTCGTCCCCCGAAAAGGCCGGCTCGCTTAAGCGTAGGCTATGCGCTCGAGATTTTCCAGACTCTCAACAGGTTTTGAGAAGCGCTTCCTCACACGTATGACGAGTTCGCCCGTCTGCCTGCCACGCGACGCCTGGCCGAGGCGAACTCCGACGCGAATCGCAAGACGAGCAGGAACAACGCAAGCAGCGCGGGACACCAGCGCAAGTCGGTCGGCACCGCTTCCCTGTGACCGAATCGCGCATCGAGCAGGGCGTCGCTCATGGACGCCGCGCCCAACAGGCGGCGATATCCGAAGCCGATCTGTCCGGCCACCACAGCAAGGTAATGCCCACGCAATTCGGACAACTCCTCGTGACTTTCCGCCTGAGTTCCGGAACCCGGCTGCGGGGGAACCTGGATTACATCCTCTGCCTGCCAGTAGCCGTCACGGTTACCGTCGGCGTCGGAGCGCGGAACGGGCGCGGCTTGATCGCCGCCCACGCCGATCAGCCAGCCCTTGACCTGAGCGGGATTGATGTCTCGCTTCAGTGCATCGGACGGCAGGACCGGCGGCGCCTCCTGGCCATCGGTGACGAACACCACCGCCGCGCCCTGTCCGACGTCCTGCGCCACGCGAGTCGCGGAATAGATGCCGCCTTCAGCGATGCGGCTCCAGTTGGTCCAGCGCATGCGCCAATCGATCTGGTCGAGCGACGACAGCAGCGCATCAAAGTTACCGCAGACTTCGACGGGCGCCAGCAACAGCAACGTCCGCTGACCCGTGAACACACTCCAGCCCACCTTCGAGCCGCAAGGCAGTTGTCCCATCGCGTCGCGCATCGCCGCCCGCGCGAACACGAGACGGCTCACCGGTGCGCCATTCAGCGCGACGTCTTCGACATCCATGCTTTGCGTAATATCGAAGGTGACGATGTAGCTGAACGTATCGCGCGGGAGTATCACACGGGGCATGGCTACCGCTGCGATCAGCAACAGAAACGCCACCGTGGTCATCCAGTGGCGCCGGCCAAAGAGCCCACGCGTCAGTGTGCCGAGGCTCACGGCAAATCCTCGCTCTGCGCACCGCGTAGGTGGACGTTGTGCTGCTCCTTGACCTCGGGCGTGTCGGACCCGGAACGCGTTTCAGGCGCGAGCCACAGCGCCCGCTCGAGGTTGTAACGCGCATCCCAATCGTCCGGCGCCGCACGCAGCAACGTTCGGTAGCGCGCCTTGGCCTCCTCGACCATGGCGACCGACTGAACCGTGCCGGATGGGCTGTGGCCCATACCCTCACGCAGGTACATGTTGCCGAGATCGAACAGCGCCGCGCGCCCAACGTCGTCAAGGCGCTTGTCGCGGATCAGGTCCTCGAAAAGCGGGCCCGCCGTATCGTAGGCGCCCGCCTTCGAGAGCGCTATGGCGCGCGCGAGTCGGACCTCGCGGGCGGCGCCGTCGTTGCGCTCGTTGCGCGGGAAACCCGCCGTGCCCTCCTTGCCCCTTGCATTGCCTGTTTCACCTGCCGCCGCAGCCATCGCCTGATTGACGTGCTGCGCGTGCTGCAGGCAGGCCCAGTCATACGCTGCCACTCCGGCGCAGCACAGCGCGACGGCGGCGAAGATGACGTGAATCGACGTGCGCGTCATGACCAGGCCCGCACCTGAAGCAGCCGCAAAGCCAGCAACAGCGCGCAACCCACCAGCGCCACCGCGAAGCAATACGGACTGAAATCCTGCCGCGGCAGACGCTCAATGAACGAAGTCAGCGCGTTTTGCTGCCGGTTGATCTCGGCCATCGCATCCTTCATCGCCTGCGCATTACCGGCCTGGAAAAGCCGATAAGGCGTCTTTAGCGAGAGGAAGTAACGATGCAGCTCCGCTTCTGCTGAAGACTCGGTCGCGGGAAGCGCGGCGTTCAGATCGGGACTGTAGACGCCGCTGCGCAAGTAGATAAAGTAAAGCACGATCTGGTTGCGCAGCAGTCCATCCTGGATGAGCCGCCGTACCGGCGCGTCGAGTTTCGCGCCACCGTCTGAGACGAGGACGATCGCCCGGCGGCCCGACGAGACGCCTCCATTGAACTCGCCGATCGCGGCCAGCAGGCCGCGGTCGAGTTCCGTGTCCGGCATGCCGCGTCCCACCGCCGTGGCCGCGATCGCTGCATCGATCGCACGATGGTCGTAGGTAAACGGCATCGCCAGCACAGGGCTCGTGCCGAACATCATGAACGCGAGCCGGTCATTAGGCCGTTGCGCAATGAAGTTCGTGAGCGATGCGCGCGCCACCTTGTTCTTCGACTCACCCGATGGCGACTCCACACCTTTGCTATTCATCGTTTCGTCCATGCTCGCACTGCGATCCATCAGGATCAGAATCTGGGCCCCGCTGCCCGTGCGCAGCACCTGCCGGTGCGAGCGTCCCGGACCGGCCAGGCCCAGCACAATCGCTGCCATCGCCAGCACGGCACTGCCCCGTCCGAGCAAGCCGATCCACTGTCCGACGCGGTCGTCCGGCAACCATGCGACCCAGGAAAATGGCAGCGCCTCGCCGCGCCGCGGCGCCAACGGCAGCGCGGCCAACGGCAGCAAGACGAGCAGCCACGGATAGGCAAAATCGAACGCCAAGTTCATCGCTGATGGCGCTGCTCGGCGCGATACAGTGACCGGCATAGCCCGCGCAGCGGATAAGGGGCCGCTGCCGGTGCAGGCGTAAAAAATCGCTCGGTCGACTGCTGATAGAACTGTTCGAGTTGCGCATGAAGCGGCTGCAAATACGGAGCTCGCGCGAACAGACTGGGCAGAGAACCCGCGTGAACGACATGGCCCGCCGTCTCATTCAATGCGTGGTGCAGACAGAGCCATCCATCCGCGGACGTATCCACGTTCGGTCCGTCGAGCCGCCGCATCTGCCGCCAGGCGCGCGCAAACGGCAGCCGGGCCGATT
>JBEKNG010000638.1:0-3912 GCA_049523075.1 Paraburkholderia sp. | reverse complement strand
GTACGACATTACAGCTTTGCCGTAACACCCAATGTCGAGGCTTTTTTGAAATGTCGGGGTTGGGGCTTTTTAGAAATGTCCGCTTTTGAGGTTCAGAAAGTTCAGCCGCCAGTACGATCGTCAGGCGATGCTGGACGACCGCCTCGATGATCTTCACGCGTTCGAGCTCGTGCATGCTGATCGTGATCAATCCACGTCCGTTCATGGTCTGGCTCCGGGCTGGCTGTGATGCCGCAGCATGCGCCACAGCAGCCAGCCCGGAGCAGGAAACCGGACATTTCTAATGAGCCAGAACCGGACATTTCTAAAAAGCCCTAACACCCGATATATTGATAATTTATCTTATGTCAAATTGAATAAAGCCGTCATCAAAGCCCGGCCCCCTCGATACCCATATCCGCCCTCAGCGCCTGGACGAGCATCGTCCGGCAACTGTTGAATCGTTCCCTAAGACGCCGAGTTATCAGCACGTCCCGCATGCCCCACACGATCTGGCGCCGCGCCTCGCCGCCTTCGTATCGAGCGGGTATCGCAGTCAAGATACCCGCGCTTCGTCGATGGTCACTCATTCGACCCGAGCGGCGCCGGTTGAAAGCGGCTTTCCACTATCGTGCTGGGCTTCGCGGAGTTCAGAATCCAGCGCCGCCGCATCGGCTGCAGGATAACCTTTGCCGCTACGCCGGCCAGCATCGAAATACACGCCATGAACACGAACACACTGTCCCAGCCACCACGCACCGCCAATAGCGAGGCCACCGGTACCATCATCGCGGCGGTCCCTTTCGCCGTGTAAAGCGTACCGGCATTGCCAGCGGCATATTTGCCGCCAAATGTATCGGCACACGTCGCCGGAAAGTTCGAGAAGACATCGCCATAGCACAGAAACACAAGACCAGAAAAGGTGACGAACAGATACGGGTCATGGCCGAAGTGCATCAACCCCAGCAACGCTAGGCCCTGGCCGAGAAACGTCATGAACATGGTGTTCTCGCGACCAATACGGTCCGAGATGAAACCGCACAGGGGACGCGTGAAGCCGTTGCACAGATTGTTGACCGACAGTGTCATCGTCAGCAAAGGCAAGGTCACGTTCAACACGCTGATGGGCAGTGCCGCAAATCCGTATGACTTGGCGATCGGACCGATCTGCGCGGTGGCTATGATGCCGCCCGACGCCACGCACACGAACATCGCGTAAATCACCCAGAAGAGCGGCGTGCGAACCATCTGCTTCGTTGTGTAATCCGTCTTCGTGGCAACGATGCGCTTGAATCCTGCAGCGTGCAGCGGCGGCTTAGGCCGGACTAGCAGCGTGGCCAGCAACAGAATGCAGACGCCCTGCAACACACCGAAGAAGACAAACGTATGCTCGTAGCCGGAGTGCTGGATCATCCTCGAGATCGGAATCACCGTCAGTGCCGCGCCGGCACCGAAACCCGCCGCAGTCAGACCAGCGGCGAGCCCCCGCTTGTCAGGAAACCATTTGAGCGCCGTACCCACACAGGTGCCGTAGACACACCCTGCTCCGACGCCGGCGATAACAGCGGCGGCGTAAAGCACCGGGAGACTCGGCGCGTAGGCATCCAGGACCCAGCCGAGCGCCGCACAGATCGACCCGCCGATCACGACCGGACGCGGACCAAATTTGTCGACCAGCCAGCCCTCGAGCGGCACCAACCACGTCTCAGTGAGGATAAAAATTGAAAACGCCAGTTGGATCGAAGCTTGTCCCCAGTGATGCCTGGCATCCATCGGGACGACAAAGAGCGTCCACGCGTACTGGAGATTGGCTATCAGTCCCATACATGCGACGCCGGCCACCAGTTGAACCCAACGGTTATGCCAGCGCGACGTATAGCCGCCAAAAGCGGTATCGGTTTGTGCCACGTTGTTTGTCTCCGTCTATTGATTTGTTAGCTTGCCTGATTAAAATACCTGCCCGTCTACACTGGACAGCCATGGCACCTGAAGAGCTTGTGCCATGATGGGTGGCTCAAATGATTGGCAAAAGTTAAAGTTTTTTATGCTATCGATTACCTATCGGTTATCCACCTCAGCTCTCTCCAATATTAATAAGTAGTATGAAATGATTGGTGAGAAAAATCGCCCGGCCACAGATCAGGCGTCAAGCTGCCTGAGCAAGGCGTCGACACTGCCCTTCGCATCGCCGAACAGCATCCGCGTGTTGTCCTTGTAGAACAGCGGGTTGTCCACGCCCGCATAGCCAGTCGCCATGCTGCGTTTGGACACCACCACTGTGCGCGCCTTCCAAACCTCGAGAACCGGCATCCCCGCGATCGGACTGCCTGGATCTTCGAGCGCTCCGGGATTCACGATATCGTTTGCGCCGATCACGAGTACGACATCGGTGTTCGTGAAGTCCGCGTTGATCTCATCCATTTCGAGCACGACGTCGTACGGCACCTTCGCCTCGGCCAGCAGCACGTTCATATGGCCAGGCAGCCGCCCGGCTACCGGATGGATACCGAAACGCACCCGCACACCGAGACCGTCGAGCTTGCGTGTGATGGCGCTGATGGTTGTCTGCGCCTGCGCCACGGCCATGCCGTAGCCGGGCACAATGATGACCTCGGACGCACCGCGCAGAATCGCGCAGACTTCGTCCACCGTGGTCGACACCACCTCTCCCGTGATACCCGCGGAATTCGTACCGCTCGTCGCGCCGAAGCCGCCGAGTATGACCGATACGAAACTGCGGTTCATCGCACGGCACATGATGTAGCTAAGAATCGCTCCGCTCGAGCCGACCAACGCGCCGGTCGTGATCAACAGGTCGTTGCTCAACATGAAGCCCGTGGCCGCGGCCGCCCATCCCGAGTAGCTGTTCAGCATCGACACGACGACCGGCATGTCGGCACCGCCGATGGCCATCACCAGATGCACGCCGAGCGCCGCGGCGAGCACGATCATCATGAGCAAGGCGACGATACCGTCCGGGCCCGAAGGCACGGCGAGAAAGCGATACCCGATGGCCACGCACAGCACCAGAACAAGCAGGTTCAGAATATGCCGTCCAGGCAGCACCAGCGGCTTTCCGCTAACAGTGCCCTGCAATTTCAGGAACGCGACGATTGAACCCGTGAACGTAATGGTGCCGATAAAGACGCCAAGATAAATCTCGGACAGGTGAATCATCCGTTCGGTGCCGCTGAATGCTCCGGCTGGCATCAGGTAGTTCGTGAAGCCGATCAGCACCGCGGCTAGTCCGACAAAGCTGTGAAGTATGGCGACCAGTTGTGGCATCTGAGTCATCTCTACGCGCCGTGCCAGCAGTGCGCCGACTGCCGCCCCGATCACGGCGGCCGCAAGCAGAACTTCGAGCCCGGCGCCTTGCGCCAGCAGCAGCGTGGCAAGCACCGCGATCAGCATGCCCATTACGCCGTACAGGTTGCCACGGCGTGCGCTCGTCGGATGACTCAGTCCGCGCAGACTCAGGATAAACAGGGTGCTCGCGCCTAAATACGCGATATTGCCAATTCCGTTCAGCATGGTTTTCCTTAGTTGCGCTGGAACATTTTCAACATGCGGTGAGTCACGAGAAACCCACCGGCAATGTTGATCGTGGCGACCAGCAGGGCAACGGCGCCCAGCACGGTTACCAGCACATTCGACGTGCCGAGCTGCAGCAGCGCGCCGATCACGATGATTCCGCTGATGGCGTTGGTTACGCTCATCAGGGGCGTGTGCAAAGCCGGCGTCACATTCCAGACCACCTGGTAGCCGACGAAGATCGCTAGTACGAACACCGTCAGATGCGCGATGAACGCCGCAGGCGCGACTGCGCCGAGTGCCAGCAGGGCCACCGCGGCCAGCACCAGCAGCGCAACCGAGGTATAGCGCGAACGGCGCGCCGCGGCGGCTTGCTGGCCGGTATCGACGGGACTCGCGACT
>JBEKNG010000637.1:0-3916 GCA_049523075.1 Paraburkholderia sp. | reverse complement strand
CGGAATGCCGACTCGCCGGCAGAAGACGCCGAGGACCGCATCCTCCTCCACCACCCGCAGGTCGCACATCGCGGCCAGCTCGAGACCGCCCGCCACGGCGAAGCCGGCAATCGAGGCGATCACCGGCTTCGTGAACGGCATGCGGGTCGGACCCATTGGACCGGGGCCGCTGCCATCGGCGTGCAGTTCGTTGCGGCGAGCCTCGTCGGCGAGCGCGGTGAGATCGGCGCCCGCGCAGAAGTTGCCGCCCGCGCCGAACAGCACCGCCGCGCGCCAGCGAGGCTCGGCTTCGAAGCGCCGGAACGCGGCGGACAGTGCCTCGGCAGTCGGCCGGTCGACCGCGTTGCGGTGCGCCGGCCGTTCGAGCACGATCGTCGCCACGGTTTCGCTTGCTTCAATTCTCACGTGGTCGCCAAAATGTTCGCATGTCATCGCCGTCTCCGAGGCGGTCTAAAGCCGCCAGGTATTTTGTAGGCATACTATGCGCGCTGATTAATGCCGGGCGCTGTCACGTATACTTCACGAGGGAACCGTAGCGTTGGCGCTTTTTTAGCATGCCGGCGTCTAACACCGGCATATCGAGTCTGCACTTGTCCCTGTCCATGTCATCACCCACGCTGACTCTAGAATCGCCTTTGGCGGAGCCCATCTGGATCGTGCCCTTGCACGAGCATCCGTGGTACGACCACGTCCGCCTGAAGCGCGTTTTCGTTGCTGACGGCACCCGTCATCAGGTCGTGCTGGTTGACGCCCGCAAGCTGCTCGACTGCGCGAATCGCGACAGCACCGACTATGTCCTGAAACCCGTCAATGAGTGGCACACGGGCAAGGTGCGCGGCATTCGCGAGTTTCTCGATCCGGCCAATCCGCGCATCCCGCAGATGCCATATGTGACGGTCTCGAAGCGTCGCGCGCCGGGCCTGATGGGTTGGCTGGGATTTGAGCGCGAGGGCGTGGTGGCGTTCCGCAACGGCCAGCATCGCGCACGCTATCTGGCCGATGCCGGAGCGCGCTGGTTTCCTGTCGAAGTTCACGAGCGCGAAGTGGCATTGCTGCGCGAAGTGTGCGGCGCCGTCGACGACGCGCGGACCGCAATTCGCCAGACGATGGGCGGCGGGGCGCCGTAGCCGCTTCCTGGTAGGTTCCGGGTCCGCTTCCTGACCGCTTTTTGCCAGACCTCTAGCCGCGCGCCGACACCACGTGGCGCGGCGTGCCGCCGTGCCACGCAGCCACATTGCCGAGCGTGGTCTGGGCGATTTCGTTCATCGCCTCGCGGGTGAAGAACGCCTGATGAGCGGTGACGATCACGTTCGGGAACATCAGGAGACGCGCGAGCACGTCGTCCTGCAGCGGCAGGTTCGAATGGTCTTCGAAGAACAGGCCGCCTTCTTCTTCGTAGACGTCAAGCCCCAGGTTGCCGAGCCGGCCGCTCTTGAGCGCGCCGATCAGCGCATTGCTTTCGACCAGACCGCCGCGGCCCGTATTGATCAACATCGAGCCGCGCTTCATTTTCGCAAGCGCGCGCTCGTCGATCAGATGGTAGGTGTCCGGCACCAGCGGGCAATGCAGGCTGACGACGTCGCTTTCGGCGAGCAGCGTATCGAGCGGCACGTAGCGCGCGCCGAGCGCCAGCAAATCGTCTGCCGGGGTGCCGGGGTCGTAGGCGAGAATCTGCATGCCGAAGCCCGCCATGATGCGGCCAAATACACGGCCGATCATGCCGGTGCCGATCACGCCCACCGTCCTGCCGTGCAGATCGAAGCCGAGCAATCCATTGAGCGAGAAGTCGCCTTCGCGCGTGCGCGCGGCCGCCCGCGGCAAGCGCCGGTTCAGCGCGAGGATCAGCCCCACCGCATGTTCAGCCACCGCGTGCGGCGAATACGCCGGCACGCGCACCACCGGCAGACCCAGCCGCTGCGCCGCCGCCAGATCGACGTGATTGAAGCCGGCCGAACGCAGCGCGATCAGGCGCGTGCCGCCCGCGTGCAGCCGCTCGAGAACCGCAGCGTCCGCGCAGTCGTTGACGAACGGGCAGACTACCTCGAAACCCTCCGCCAGCACCGCGGTTTCGAAGTCGAGGTGCGATTCCTGAAAGTGCAGGTCGTAGCGGTACGCGCTGTTCGCTTCTTTAAACGTCTCACTGTCGTACTGACGGCTACTGAACAGGATCATGCGCATGAGGTGCTCCACGGACGGGAAGCCGATAGTTTAAACGTCCCGTGGCGCATGCAGGCTGGTGCTCATCGCTCCGGCCACCGGTGGTGGCGTTTGTGCCGCCGCCGGCATGGGCGCGTCGTCCACGTCCGACACCGTCCGGCCGAAATGCTCGAGCGTGTGGTCGACGAACGTGCGCGTTTTGGCCGGCAGGAACTGCCGGTTCGGATAGACGATTGACACCTTGACGTCCGGGTCGTCTACCCTGTGATCCCCCATGACGCGTGTCAAGGTTCCGGCCGCCAGGTCGTCGGCCACCATTTGCCATGGCAGGATCGCGATGCTCATGCCGGCCAGCACGCCAAGCCGTACCATCATTGCGCTATTGACGGAGTAGACCGGCTGCAGCGCGATCTCTTCGGTGCGCTGGCCCGGCCCGGTGAAATGCCAGCTGGCGGGCTGTTCCGCCAGCAGCCCGATGAAAGCGTGCAGTGCAAGTTGTCCGGGTGCATACGGCACACCTTGCTCGGCAAGATAGGCCGGCGCTGCGCAGACCACCAGCGAATGCCTGCCGATTGGCCGCTCAATCAGATCCTGGCTGGGTGCGATGAAGCCGGTGACAATGCCGACGTCGTAACCATCCTCGATCAGGTCCACCCGCCGGTCGGTCAGCGTGAGCCGTACCTTGACCTTCGGATAATGCCTGCGGAATCCGTCAAGTAACGGTGTCAGCGAGAGCAGGGAGAGTGCACCGGAGGCGACGAGCCGCAGCGTGCCGCCCGGCTCGGACTGAGTGTCGGCGAGGGCGTTCTCGAGACGATCGAGCTCTTCGAGCAGCCCGCGGCAGCCTTCCAGGTAGCGTCTGCCGGCCTCCGTCAGGGCGAGATTGCGAGTGGTGCGATTAATCAGCCGCGTTTTTAGATGGGCCTCAAGCGTGGCAATGGAGCGCGTAACGAGCGCATTCGATACAGCGAGTTGTTGGGCGGCGCGCCGGAAACTTTCGGTTTCGGCGACTCGGACGAAAACTCGCATTGCGTGAATCTGGTTCATTGGAATATGCCTCATATGCTTGGGAGAAAGCCGCGCGGAGAAATCTTTCAGCGGCATAGCGACCAACTCAGGAATCGTCCGGACCAGGGGTGCTACGACTTCTGTGTCAAATAATATTGACTATTACACGGAATTACAATATTTATTGATCTCGATTGTTGAATTATTCCGGTTCAAGGGAATCTCTCAAGTTGTCTAGGTTGTCTGTAACACTATGCCTTTTTGCGGTATCGGCATGATTAGTCAAACGATTTGCAGGTCATGGTCTGAACGACTATTTTCTGGTTGTCGGGCAACTTCATAAGGAGTTGATTTTGCATGCAATATGACAAAAATTGCAGGAGTGCGCCGCACTGCGGCATTAGACGCGTGACTCGGCTCTCGTGGTCCAGATATATTGAATTCTTAATTGAATGGCGCGCATCATAATCCGTTGGCGTGTGGCTTGTCTCGTCCGGTGAGATTGCCGAGATTAGGTATTTTTTGAAATTTCAAGGCGATTTTTTCTCACGATTGTTATAAATCGACGGTAAAGAAGAAACCAGAACATGATCGGTGAATTGCTCAGGGCGCAACCGGAAATCGCACTTTTTGCGAGCCTTGCTTTCGGATATTTCATTGGCTCATTCAAGATCGGACCGATCCAGCTTGGTGGCGTCTGCGGCACCTTGATCGTGGCACTGCTATTAGGACAAACCGGTGCCCGGCTTGC
>JBEKNG010000636.1:0-3925 GCA_049523075.1 Paraburkholderia sp. | reverse complement strand
CAGATGCTCGATTTCTGCCGCCCCGTCGCAAATGCGTCAGGTAGTGACAATGCCCATGATACCGGCGTACAAGCCAAGGCCGACCGTCAGGACAATCAACACGCATGCCACCAAGGCATATAAGCCCTTCAACCGGTACGGCTCTGGCAGACGCCTTGCCAGCAGATACAAAAACCCCAGTACCAGAGGCAGGAGCAATGCATTCATCACCTGCACTCCAACGCCGAGCGTTACGAGGTTGGCACCCGAGGAGACGATGATCGCCACAATAATCAGAGCCAAGGTGTAGACCGCATAAAACCAGGGCGCTTCTCGCGGGGAATGTTCAAGCGTGTGCCGATAGCCCATGATTTCGCCCAATGCTCGCGCGGCGGTCAATGTGACGACGATCGCAGCAACCAGTGCAGCCCCCGTCAACCCCACGCCGAATAACAGCCGGCCAGCCCGTGGACCGAGGAACGGTGTGATGGCGTCACCAATCTCCTGCACGGTATCTAGCGCGACGTGCCGCCCGGAGCGTGCCAGGGTAGCCGCTGTCACTACCAGCACCGCGGCCATGATGACCTGGGTCAGCACGGCGCCGATGGCGGTGTCCCAGCGTGCCGCACGAAGTTCGCCGATTCTGAGTTTCTTTTCGACCACGGCCGATTGCTGATAAAACACCATCCACGGCATGATCACCGCGCCGATGTTAGCGGACACAAGGAACAGATAGCGAGAATCGCGCAGCGGTACCTTCAGGACGTCAGCCATCATCGCGGACGTATCGGGATGCGCTTTCCAGGCAACCAGGACAAAAACCAGTTCGAAGGCGCCCAGCAGAATCGCAATGCGCTCCACCGACAGGTACGAGCCCGTGTAAGCCATCAGCGACAGGCCCACCACAACCGCCGTCAAGGTGACCCAGGACGGGACGCCATACATCAGCCCGACACCCGCCAGCCCGCTCATCTCAGACATCAACGCGCCGAGACAGGCCACCAGCAGCGAGCCGACTGATACCCAGGCCCACACGTTCCCGAAGTGCTGTTTGATCAGGTCCCCGTGCCCCTTTCCCGTGACGATCCCCAACCTGACCGTCAACTCCTGGACCACGAACAATACCGGGATCAGCAACCCCTGAAGCAGCAGTAACTGATAGCCCCACTGCGCGCCGCTCTGTGCAGCGGTGATGACGCTCCCGGCATCCGTGTCGGCCAGCATCACCACAAGACCCGGGCCGGCGATCGCCAGGAAACGCATCCTGCTTGAGAGAATGGGGCGTGCGGTTGTACTCATCAGGGATGGGTTCACTCGAATTCGATAAGAAGAATCCGCGCCATGGTAACAAGAATCATTGTTATTTTTATTAGCGTGATCGGCAACAATGTATTCGGTTTTTGTCGATCTACTCGATCATCCCGGGCAGCGCAGTCCGACGACGGCTCAGCCAGGCGCACGCACCCGCGGCAATCCAGGCACCTATCCGAACGCCGTTCCCGTCAGTGCCTCGCAGACCTGCCAGAGTCGCCGGGCATCGGCTTCGTTGCTCGCCTGAGATGCGACCTTGGCCGGTCCCATCCGCTCGCCGCGCATCTCGAACGGGCCGAGCGGGCCATAGTATCCGCCGTCGACGACGTCGGGCGCGGTCGCCGCATAGAGCGTCGGCAGCGCGCCGGCCAGCTCGCTGTTCAGCACGGCGCCGATGAAGTGGCTGAGGGCGGCACGCGCAGCCCGGCTGAGCGCCGAATGGTCGCCGCTGCGAAACAGATTCGTGTTGGCGATGCCGGGATGCGCGGCAACCGACATCACGCGCGACCGGACCGCCCGCAAACGCCGGTCGAGTTCAAACGCGAACATGAGATTGGCCAGCTTCGACTGCCGGTAGGCAGCCATCGGTCCATAGCGTCGCGTTGCCTGAAGGTCGTCGAAATCGATTCGGCCCTGCTTGTGGGCGATCGAGGCGACTGTGACCACGCGCGGTCGTTCGGACGAGCTGTCCGCGGCCATCTCGAGTGCGGGCAGCAGCAGGCCGGTCAGCGCGAAATGCCCAAGCACGTTGGTGCCGAATTGCAGCTCGAAGCCGTCGGCGGTTTCGAGGCGTCGGGGGGGCGCCATGACGCCTGCATTGTTGATGAGAAGGTCGAGCGGCTGACGTAGCGCAAGCTCGGCGTCGGCAAAGGCGCGCACCGACGCGAGGCTGGCGAGGTCGAGCGGTGCAAGCCGCACCCGGGCCTCAGGCACTTCGGCTCGCAGGCGGGCAAGCGCGCCTGCGCCACGCCGTTCGTCGCGGCACGCGAGCACCACCTCAGCGCCATGGCTGGCCAGGATTGCGGCCGCGAGATAGCCGATGCCGCTGTTGGCCCCGGTGACGACGACGCGCCGCCCGGTCTGGGGTGCTATGTTGCCGGGATTCCACGGTTCGCTCATGTTCGTTGCCGGTCGTGCGAGGTGAAGGCGATAGGACGATCGCCACAAACGGTCCTGCGCAGTCGCATGGCGAACGTCTTCCGATGAGCGGAAGCCCGTCCGCCATACGGATTCAAGACGTGCGCTGGCGCTCGCTGAACGGAATACCGCCTCTGGACTTGGAGTCGGGTGAAGACTCCACGATCTGCACGACAACCTGCTCAGCGGCGACACCGAAGCTGTCGACCACCACTTTGGTAATCCCCGTCAGCAGCGCTTTCTTTTGCTCGGCTGAGCGGCCTGCTACTGCATAAACAACGACTTCTGGCATAACGTTCTCCAACGGATTGGCAAGGAATTGCAGGCACAATCATAGCGGCACCACGATTCCTACGTCGGCAACAGGGCCGCAAGCTCCGATACGCGCTCCTTCAGCACTTCATGGAGTTGCCGGATCGCGGGAAAGAACTGCTTGCGATGCGTGCAGATCAGATTCAACGGCGCCGCCTCGCCGGGCTGCCCAGGCATCAGCACTTCGAGTCGACCCGCTCGCACGTCGGCGCACACGTCGAGCCACGATTTGTAGGCGATACCCTGGCCCTCGATCGCCCAGCGCCGTGCCACGTCTGCGTCGTCGCAAAAGAGCGATCCAGCGACTGCAATCTGGCGGAGCTCGCCCGCCACCGGGAACACCCATTTGTCGTAGATGCGGCCGCCCATCGCATAGAGCAGGCAGTGATGTGCCGCCAGTTCGTCCAGCGTGCGCGGCCGCCCATGCCGTTGCAGATAGGCTGGCGACGCGACGAGCACACGCCGATTGTCGGCGGCAAGCGGCAACGCGACGTAGCTCGCGTTATCGGCACGCCCGTAGCGGATGGCGATCTCCACTGGATCGCGAAACATGTCGGTCAGTTGATCGGACAGAAAAAGCCGCACCGACAGCTTCGGATGCGACTGCCGAAACGCCGTGATCCAGGGCAGCAGAACGTTGCGACCCAGATCCGACGGCGCGGTGATCTGCAACAGCCCTTGCAGCGCGTCCGCTTCTCCACGCAGGCGCTCGCGCCCCTCCTGCAAGGCCGCGAGCACCTGCTTCGCGTACGGCAGATACTCCTCGCCCTGGGCAGTTAGCCGCAAGCTGCGCGTCGAACGCGCGAATAAACGAATGTCGAGCTCGCGCTCGAGTCTCTGAATTGCCGCGCTGACCTGGCCCGGCAGCAGGTCTGCTTCGCGGGCCGCGTTCGAGAAGCTGCCGAGCGCGGCGGTGCGCACGAACAGCGCGAGGTCGTCGAACCGGATCATTTTCATTCCTGTAGTGAAAGTTCTACCCGATTTTCCCCGTTTTTCGAGCAGCTTGTGCGGCGCATTATCAAAGGTTTCCGAGTTGCCAATGCGGCTCGCCCCGAACACCACACCGGTAACAAAGATGAAAGCCATCGTTTACGACCAGCACGGGCTGCCGATCGAAGATCCGCGCGCACTCTACGACACGGAGTTACCGAAGCCCGAGCCGGGCCCGCACGATCTGCTCGTGAAG
>JBEKNG010000635.1:0-3944 GCA_049523075.1 Paraburkholderia sp. | reverse complement strand
CCTGCCAGATGTGCGCGACGGCCGAGGCGATCTCGGCGTCGCTCGAACCGTTACGCACGAGCGCGCGCAGGTCGTGTCCCGCCGACGCGAACAGACAAAGGTAGAGCTTGCCTTCTGTCGAAAGCCGGGCGCGCGTGCAGGTTCCGCAGAAGGCGCGCGTGACGCTCGAAATCACGCCGATTTCGCCGCTGCCGTCCGTGTAGCCCCAGCGTTGCGCGGTTTCGGCAGCGCTATGGGCCTCGAGCGGCGCAAGCGGGAAGTGTTCGGCGATCCGCTCCACGACTTCGGCGGAAGGCAGCACTTCGGCCATGTTCCAACCGTTCGACGTGCCGACATCCATGTATTCGATAAAGCGCAGCACGCTGCCCGAACCTTTGAAGTGGCGTGCCATCGGCACGATTTCCGTGTCGTTCGTGCCGCGCTTGACCACCATGTTGACCTTGACCGGCGTGAGGCCGACCGCCTGGGCCGCGGCAATGCCTTCGAGCACGTCATCCACCGCAAAGTCGGCGTCGTTCATGTGGCGAAACAGCGTGTCGTTGATTGCGTCGAGGCTTACCGTCACGCGGGTGAGTCCGGCGTCCTTGAGGCTGCGCGCCTTGCGGGCGAGCAGCGAGCCATTGGTGGTGAGCGTGAGATCGAGCGGTCGGCCCTCCGGCGTGGTGAGCCGCGCGAGCCGCTCAATGAGGAATTCCAGGTTCTTGCGCAACAGCGGTTCACCGCCGGTCAGGCGGATTTTTTCCACGCCATGCGCGACGAACAAGCTGGCCAGCCGTTCGATCTCCTCGAAGCTCAGCAGCGCGCTATGCGGCAGGAACGCGTAATCCTTGTCGAACACTGCTCGCGGCATGCAGTAGACGCAGCGGAAGTTGCAGCGGTCCGTCACCGAGATGCGCAAATCTCGCAGCGGGCGCGACAGGGTGTCGCGCAGCACGCCGCTTGGCGTCTGCACGGGTCCGGAGATGACCGGCACCGCGCTGACATCGGCAACAGGGATGATGCGTCGGGACATGGAAGGCTGGATGTGCTTTTAAGATGTGCAGACTTCTATTTTAGCGGAAGGGTGACTCGGCCGTGGTGGAGGGAATACACGCACGCAGGCAACAAAAAGCCCGCCGGTGACGGCGGGCTTTTTGAGCGACGGGCTAACTGCCCCGGAAGCGACCGCTTACTGCTGGTGCTTCGCTGTTTCCACCTGTTGCATCGGCGCGCTGTCGGCCGGCGGCGCGGGCTTGCGCTCGCGCGGCACGCGGGCCGGCTTGACGGCCTGTGCAGCGGCTTCCTGCGCGTTACGCAGCTTGGCCGTGTCGGTGTTGACCCACACGAGGCCGGCGCTTTCCAGCACCGGCTTCAGGGCTTCCGGCGACAGGCCGCTGCGTGCTGCCGGTTGCGCGGCGGCGACCGGTGCCGGTTCGGCCGCTTGCACGGGTGCTTGCTCTGCAACAGACGCCGGCTGCGCTGCAGCCGGAACTGCGGCTTCGGCATGGACCTGCGGCGCTGCTTCGGCTGCGGGTTGTGCTTCTGCCGGTGCGGCGACCTGGACGGCCGGCGCAACTGATGCTGCGTCGCTGACGGGCGCCTGAGCGACCACCGGTGCGGCGACCACCGGCTCAACTGCGGCCGGTTCAACGATGGCCGGCTCAATCGCGGTCGGTACCTGCACGGGCGCTTCAACCACCGGTGCTTCAGCCGCTGCGCGTGTCGTTTCGACGGGCGCGGCGGCTGCGGCTTCGGTCACGACCGGTGCCGCCGGAACCGGGGTCGGTTCAGGTTGTGCACCCACTGGCGCTTCGGAAACGGCGGGCTCGGCAGCCGGTACGAAGGCTTCCGTCCTCGCAGCCTGCTCTGCAGCCAGAACTGGCGTTTCGGTTGCAGCGTGCAGTTCGGCGACGACGGCGGTTTCCGTTGCGACCGCCGCGACAACCACTTCAACCGGCGTGACTGCCGGCGTTTCGTGATGCGGCTGCTGAGCCGGGGCCTCGCTCGCTGCGCTGGCCGTTTCGCTTTCCGCATCGGCGCTTTCAACTGCTTCAGCACCCTCGGCGCCTTCCGTGCCGACGTTACCGTTCACGCCTTCTTCTTCACGCTCGCGACGACCGCCACGGCGGCCGCGACGACGGCGGCGGCGCTCTTCACCTTCGCGTGCCACGGCTTCCTGATCGACCGGAGCTCCACCTTCGACGTTGCCGGCCTGGTTCTGCGCGAGCAGCTCCTGGTTTTCGTCCTGGTCCAGTGCTTCTGCGGCTTCCGGCTGTTGCTTGCGACGCTCACCGCGTTCCGGGCGCTCGCCACGCTCACGACGCTCGCCCCGTTCCGGGCGTTCGCCACGCTCGGCGCGCGGTGCGCTTTCCACGGTTTCGCCACGTTCTGCACGATCCTGGCCGCGCTCGCCACGGTTGTCACGGCCCTCGCGTTCGCCACGGGTATCACGCGTGTCACGGGCTTCGCGCGGCTCACGGCTGCCACGCGGCTCGCGTACCTCACGAGCCTCGCGACTCTCGCGCGGTTCACGGGCCTCACGGGCTTCACGCGGCTCACGAGCGTCGCGCGCCTCACGACCTTCGCGTCCTTCACGTTCGTCGCGACGCTGCGGCGCCTGGCCCTGACGGCCACCGACCGCCGCCCCTTCGACGCGAGCGGCGCCGTCACGGCCGCTAGCGCCGCCACGGCGATTGCGGTTACGGTCACCGCCGCGTTCGCCGGTACGCTCACCGCGTTCCGGACGGTCGCCGCGGGCCGGCCGCGCTGTCTTGTCGGCGGGCGTCGGTGCGGTGGGAGCCGGCGCAGCCGGTGCCACGCCGAACAGGTTCTTCAACCAGCCAATAAAGCCGCCGCCAGCCGGAGTGACTGCGACAGGCGCGGGTGTAGCGGGGGCAGCAACCGGACGAACCGGCGCGCTCGGCGCCGGCTTTTCAGGCGTGATGCCCTTGACCGCCGCTTCCTGCTTGGGCTTTACTTCCTCGGTGCGCTTGCTGTAACCGGTTTCCGATTCCAGTTCGCGGGCCGCTTCTTCGGCCATCTTCCAGGATGCACGCGGTTCGTCGAGGCGTGCATCGTCGTGACGCAGGCGCTCGAGCTTGTAATGCGGCGTGTCGAGGTGCTTGTTCGGGATCAGGACAACATTGACCTTGAAGCGAGCCTCGATCTTGTTGATTTCCGCGCGCTTCTCGTTCAGCAGGAAGGCGGTCACTTCGACCGGCACCTGGCAATGAATCGCCGCGGTGTTTTCCTTCATTGCTTCTTCCTGAATGATCCGCAGCACTTGCAGGGCGGACGATTCGGTATCGCGGATGTGACCGGTGCCGTTACAACGCGGGCAGGTGACGTGGCTGCCTTCCGACAAGGCCGGGCGCAGACGCTGGCGCGACAGCTCCATCAGGCCGAAACGCGAGATCTTGCCCATCTGGACGCGTGCACGGTCGTGCTTCAGGGCGTCTTTCAGGCGTTGTTCGACTTCGCGCTGGCTCTTGGCCGATTCCATGTCGATGAAGTCGATCACGATCAGGCCGCCCAGGTCGCGCAGGCGCAACTGGCGGGCCACTTCGTCGGCGGCTTCGAGGTTCGTACGAGCAGCGGTTTCCTCGATGTCGGCGCCCTTGGTGGCGCGCGCCGAGTTCACGTCGACGGCCACCAGTGCTTCGGTGTGATCGATCACGATCGCGCCGCCCGAGGGCAGCGGCACCGTGCGCGAATACGCCGTTTCGATCTGGTGTTCGATCTGGAAACGCGAGAAAAGCGGCACATCGTCGTGATACCGCTTCACCTTGCCGACATTGTCCGGCATCACGATATCCATGAAGGCACGGGCCTGGTCATGGATTTCGGTGGTGTCGATGAGGATTTCGCCAATATCGGGCTGGAAATAATCGCGAATCGCGCGGATCACCAGGCTCGATTCGAGATAAATCAGCATGGGCTGACCGGTCGAGCCGCTTTGCGACGCA
>JBEKNG010000634.1:0-3956 GCA_049523075.1 Paraburkholderia sp. | reverse complement strand
CGACGGGATGGCCGAGGCGCTGGCAACGGCCTTGTCGATGCCACTCGCCGAGCGTCAGGTCCGTTACCGCGACATGATGGTGCAATTGCGCGAGAACAACGTGTCCGTGTGGCGCGATAACTTCATGCGCGATCTGCAGGCGGCAGGTGCCGCGAAAGATGAAGGCGAGGTGGCGCCGGTGGTTCGCGAGCACCTGGCTGGGTGAGGGCAGGGCGGGCACAAAAAAAGCCGCTTCGATTGTGTTCGAAGCGGCTTTTTTACATTCAGAGACCGATCGGCACGGCGGCGTTGCCGCCGCCAACCGTCACACCACGTGCTGTTCGTCGACCTTCTTGCCGCCCGCGTGCAATGTCGCCGCTTTACCGTACTGCTTCGACAGCAGGTCGCGATACAACCCGGGCCGATTGCGCAACTCTTCGGGCGTGCCGTCGTCGACGACCTTGCCCGTGCTCATCACGATGATCCGGTCGAAACTGTTCAGCGTCGACAGCCGGTGCGCGATGGCAACCACCGTGCGGCCCACCATCAGCCGGTCGAGCGCTTTCTGGATGGCCTCTTCGGAGGCGCTGTCCAGCGCCGAGGTGGCTTCGTCGAGCAGCAGGATCGGCGCGTTCTTCAGGATGGCGCGCGCAATTGCGATGCGCTGCCGCTGGCCGCCTGAGAGCTTGACGCCGCGGTCGCCGACGATCGTGTCGTAGCCTTCCGGCATCGCTTCAATAAAGTCTGAGCAGCGCGCTTCCCGAGCCGCTGTGAGCACTTCTTCGCGGCTCGCCTCGGGGCGCCCGTAGGCGATATTCTCGTAGACGGTGCGGTGGAACAGGGCGATATCCTGCGGCACGACGGCAATGGCGTGGCGCAAGCTGTCCTGCGTGATCGAGGCGATGTCCTGCCCGTCGATCTTGATCTGGCCGCCTTGCGTCTCGTAGAAACGCTGCAGCAGCGAGAGCACGGTGGACTTGCCCGCGCCGGACTTGCCGATCAGGCCGACCCGTTGGCCCGGTTCGATATGCAGTTCGAAGTGATCGAGAATTGGCCGGCGGCGCGGGTACGCAAAGGTCGCGCTCTCGAAGTCGATGCGTCCACCTCGCGGCACCAGTTCGACGGCGTCCGAGCGGTCCGGCATGCCGTGCGGCTCGAGCAGTGTGCGCACCGCTTCGGCAAGCCGCGCGACGTGCTGCGTGACGTCGACGAGCGCGACGGCGAGGTCGCGCGTGCCGTGCAGGATCGTGAAGCCGAGCGAGCTGACCAGCACAATGTCGCCTGAGGTGGCCCGGCCGTTGTCCCACAGCCACAGCGCCCAGCCGAGCAGGCCTGCCGACAGCATGGCCGTGATCACCGCGTGCAGCAGGCGCAGCTTCTCCAGATAGAGCAGGCTTTGCTGACGCGCATCCATTTCGGCCTTGACGGTGGCGCCGAAGCGCGCCTGCTCGCGAATCGTCATACCGAATGCGCGCACGAGGCCCATGTTGCTGATTACGTCGACCAGTTCGCCGTCTACCGAAGCCGCCTTGGTGGCGAAGTGATGATGACGCGCCGAACCGCGCCCCGCCAGCTTGTAGAGCACTACGGAGAGGATCGCCGAACAGATCATCAGACCCGCCGCCATCAACGGATTGACGGCGATGATCATGACGATGGCGCCGAGCACGGCAATACATGGCGGCAGCACATTCCAGGCGGTGGTGTTCTCCGCCGTGTAGACCGCGTTCGAAGTGGCCGTGATGCGGCTTGCGAGCATGCCAGGCTGCTTTTCCGAGTAGTACGTGGGCGAGTGGCCGCTCAGATACTGGAACAGGTCGCGGCGCAGGTCGCCGGTGACGGCCACAAAAGTGTGTGCGGCGACCCAGCCGCCGACCCGCCACAGCAGGTTGTCGGCCGCAATCAGGCCGACAAGGATGGCGAACGCGCCCCACAGCGGGCCGGGATGGTGCCGGCCCCCGCCGAGCACGTCGATCAGATGCTTGATCGCATATTGAGAGGCGAGCGCACAACCCACGGCCGCGAACACGCTGCACAGGACGATCGCGTGCGCGAGCGGGTGGCGGCGGATATAGCGAAAAAGAAACGCAAGCGGCCTGTGCGCATAGCTCGCAAGCTTTGCGTTGTGGGCATTACGCTGGGCGATGGTGAGATGTTCCAATTGATCGTGTGGTCTGTGTGTTTCAGGTTATGTCATGCAACGGCATGGGCCACGGGACGCATCGCCACAAAAGGCAGATGCTCGCATTGTAAACACGCAAAAGGCATTCCGCCGTGTTTGAACGGCGACGGGACGCGACTGATTTCGCGATGGGCATCCGCAACACCTTGTTTGCTCGACCCCGCCACGCGGCAGTCGTTCATGCAGATTGCGGAATAGTTTCGAGATATAATTACAAAAGCCATTCAGCGCGCGCGGACTTGTGGCTGCGCGTGGAAGAGTGGCACGCTGGAAACGTTGACGGAAGAATTCGCAAAAAGCTGTCTGCTGGCCACGCGTCGCAGCCAGTCCCTACTGTAGAACTGTCTTATAAAACAAGGGTTTGCAAAGTGTTTCCGCTTTGTAACAACGTAAAGTGTTTGAAATGTTTCACGTCACGAGGGATTTCCGGCGGCCATAATGCACGCTCGGTAGTCCGACGAAATTATCTGACAGTTTGTCAACGAGTCTGACACATGTGCGTTTAAGGCACATGTACAGCCTGGTGACGATGATCAGTCTGGGCATCCTTACCAAGCGATCCATCGCAGGATTTCTCGAAGAAACAGGCCCGTGCCGGTACCTCCGGCCCGACTGGCCAGGCGAGCAAAGCGAGTCGCTTTTAACAAACCGCAGTACTTTTGCCTGATTTTTTACGAGGAGTTCTCTCTATGCGAATCGCACAAATCGCTCCGTTGCACGAGGCGGTTCCTCCCAAGCTGTATGGCGGAACGGAACGGGTGGTGTCCTACCTGACCGAAGCACTGGTCGAACAAGGGCATGATGTGACGCTCTTCGCGAGCGGCGATTCGCAGACCTCGGCGAAACTCGAAGCTTTCTGGCCGCAGGCCCTGCGCCTCGACCCGACCATCCGCGACGTGATGGCCCCGCACATGCTGCTGCTCGAAGAAGTGCGCCGTCGCGCTGATGAATTCGATGTGTTGCATTTCCACATCGACTACTACCCGTTCTCACTGTTCGCGCGCCAGCCGGTGCCGTTCCTGACCACGTTGCACGGCCGTCTCGACCTGCCCGAACTGCAGCCGATCTTCAACACGTTCAGCGACGTGCCGGTGGTGTCCATCTCGGACAACCAGCGCATGCCGTTGCAACAGGCTAACTGGCTGTCGACCGTTTATCACGGCCTGCCGGAAAACCTGCTCAAGCCGATCCCCGACGTCAAGCCGAGCTATCTCGCCTTCCTCGGCCGTATTTCGCCGGAAAAGCGCCTCGACACGGCTATCCGCATCGCCGAACAAGCCGGCATGCCCATCAAGGTTGCCGCCAAGCTCGACAAGGCTGATCGCGCGTACTACGAAGAAGTTATCAAGCCGCTGATGTCGCTGCCGCACGTCGAATACATCGGCGAAATCAGCGAAGCAGAAAAGACCGAATTCCTCGGCAACGCGCACGCGCTGCTGTTCCCGATCGACTGGCCGGAGCCCTTTGGTCTGGTGATGATCGAAGCCATGGCCTGCGGCACGCCGGTGATCGCGTTCAACCGCGGTTCGGTGCCGGAAGTGATCGAGAACGGCGTCTCGGGCTTCGTCGTTGAAGACGAAATCAGCGCGGTCGCTGCCGTCAAGCGTCTGCACACGCTGCCGCGCGAAACAGTACGCAAGGCGTTTGAAGCACGTTTCTCATCGAAGGTCATGGCGCAGAACTACGTCGCGTCGTATGAAGAACTGCTGCGCCAGAAGCGCCGCACTGTCCTGCGCGAAGTCAACGCAGGCTGATACTTCCCTTAGCCGTACCGCTTCGGCGCCGCCTTCGGGCG
>JBEKNG010000633.1:0-3980 GCA_049523075.1 Paraburkholderia sp. | reverse complement strand
ATGCGCTCATTCATTAGCTTCTGCTATTTATTGACCAATCGCGCCGGCGTAACCAGTGACAAGATGCCACCAAGCACCATGAACGCCGCAAGCAGAAACATCCCAGCAGAGGTACTGTGCGTGCGCACCGTGAGATACCCGAACAGCGACGGCGAGAAAAGACCAGCCAGGTTTCCGAGGGAGCTAATCATCGCGATACCCGCAGCAGCAGCGCCACCGCTGAGCAGCGCCGTCGGTTGAGCCCACAGTAGGGGGGCGACCGCAAACACGCACATCGACGCAGCAGTCATCGTCACGATTGTCATCGTGAGGTCGTTGCTCCACACAGTGCTCAAAGCGAGTAGCGCTGCGCCCGCGAATGCCGGTATCGCAAGATGCCAGCGACGCTCGCGTCGTTTGTCGGAGCTCATAGATAGCGCAATCATTGCGACCGCAGCAAAAGCGTAAGGAATTGCGGTCAGCAGTCCCACGCTGAGCGAATTCCCGTGACCGGCGCGCTGCACGATTGTCGGCAACCAGAAACTGATGCCCATATTTCCCGTTGCAAAGGCGAAAAGCATCAGGCTCATCAGCCAGATGCGGCCGCTGGTGAACACTTTTCGGGTATCGGAAGTCGGCTTCTCCGCGTTCTCAGAAGCGATGTTGGTGGCAATCACGCGCTTTTGCTCATCTGAGAGCCAGCGCGCTTCAGCGACCCGGTCGGGCAGAAGGAACCAGATGACGACGCCAATGGCCACTGCTGGCAGCGCTTCGAGGAAGAACAGCCATTGCCACCCGTGCAGGCCGGAAAAGCCCGCCATGCGCTGCATGATGAAGCCAGAAAGCGGGCCACCCACCAGGCCTGATAAGGGCAACGCCGCCATAAACATAGCAACGATTCTTCCGCGTCGACGAGCCGGATACCAATAGGTCAGATACAGGATGATGCCGGGAAAGAGACCGCATTCGGCCATGCCCAACAGGAGCCGCAGCGCGTAGAACGAAGCAGGTGTGCGCACGAACAGCATGCACATTGACACCAGGCCCCACGAGACTGCGATTCGCGCAATCCATCGGCGCGCGCCTACCCGGTGCATGATCAGGTTACTGGGGACCTCGAAGATGGCGTAGGCGAGGTAGAAGATGCCTGCGCCGAAGCCATAGACGGCATCACTGAAGCCGAGGTCGGAAGCCATCTGCAATTTTGCAAGTCCGACGTTGATGCGGTCCAGATAAGCAATGCAAAAGGCTGTGAGAAGGACTGGCAGGAGCCTGCGCGTTACCAGCGAGTACAGCGAATCCTCGTTTACTGTCGCTGGATTTCCCGTTCGGGTCAGCTCTATTGTCGCGGTCGCGGCCGCCGACGTCGTCTTCATCTGTCACCTCCAGGTTTCTCATTCATGTCATCTGACGCCCTGGTTCATGGCCTTCGGACGTCCCTTTATTGCCAACCCTGATCTTCCGGAGCGGCTACGGCTGGATACCCCGCTGGCCGTTGCATTACCTGAGACCTTTTACGGTGGCGGCGCGCGCGGCAAGGATACCTCCTAGCGCGCCACCCAGATGACTTTGCCACGACACGCCCGGATATATCGGCATCAGGCCGAAGAGCATGGTCAGCCCGTAGCTCGCCGCCACGAAAAGGGCCACCAGCATCGCGAGGACGTGACGCGTGTAATAGCCTCGCGCGACCAGGTAGCCTGCGTAACCGAACACCAGCCCGCTCGCGCCAATGTGTACGGTGTAAGGAGCGCCGAGTAGCCACGCGCAAAGGCCGGCGCCCAGCATTGCACCGATGGTCGCCTGCCAGAAGTTCGCGATGCGTGGCCACATGCACAGCCAGCCCAGAATGACCAGTCCACCGGTGTTGGCTAACAGGTGCGTGAGGCTTGCGTGCAGCCACGGGGCGAAGAGGATGCCCTGCAACCCGCCAAGCGTGCGTGGCACCACGCCGTGCCGGTTCAGATGCAGGAACGGCAGCGCAGCGGACAGGAAAAAGACCATCCAGATGGAGGCGACAAAGGCGGCGAGAAGCACAACGCGCGCCCTGAGCTGCGTGAGGGGCGAATTCGCGGCCGAGGCAACGCCAGCTAGCCGTACCGAGTCTTGCGGCATGACGAGTTACTCCGTACACGGTTTTGATATCAATTGCCATGGTCGCCATGACTTACGCGCCTTAGCTTTTACGCTGCCGCCGTTCCCCCCGGAGGCTCATCTGACGGTGCGTAACGGGTGCAGCTGCCGATAATGACTCAAGGCAGAAATTGATGAACGCCTCAACTTTCGCAGCTCGATGGCGCCGGGACGGAAAGAGCGCGTACAGCGGAAATCTCTCGTCCGACCAGTCTGGGAAGAGGTCCACGAGCAAGCCGTCGCGCATCATCTGCTCGACGCCAATCTCCATCACCTGGGCGATGCCAGCGCCGGCGATACACGCGCCGAGCATAGTTTCCACATCCGACACGAGGAGGCGCCCCTCTGCGGGTATCTCCGTGACCTTCTTCCCCCGATGGAACTCCCACTCGAAGGGCTTGGCCGTCACCGGGTTATAAAACATGATTCGCTGATGCTGGCTCACCTCCTCCGGTTTTCCTGGCTGCCCATGCTCAGCCACATACCGCGGAGATGCGACCGTAATGATGCGCGTCTCGAGCAGCTTGCGCGCAATCAGTCTGCCCATTGGCGGGGGGCCAAAGCGCACCGCGAGGTCAAATCCATCTGCCACGAGGTCACCGACGTCGTCGCGCATGATGAGTTCGAGCGAAAGGTCAGGATGGTGTGCCAAAAAGTCTGGCAATCCTGACGCCAGCACAGTCCTTGAAAAGAACGGGTCGACATTGACTCGAAGCTTTCCCTGCACGACGTTCGCTGAACCTGACGCTGCTGAAGCCGCCTCTTCGATGCCAGTCAGATGCGGGCCGACTGCGTCATATAGACGCCTCCCTTCGTCGGTCAGTGTCTGCGAACGCGTCGTACGGTCAAGCAGCCGCACGCCTACCCGCTTCTCGAGACGTGAAACAGCACGGCTAACACCCGATGGCGACAATCCGAGAGCGTCTGCCGCGCGCACGAAACTGCCACTCTCCGCGACTGCGGCGAGTACGGTGATGCCAGAAAACAGCCGACCATCAAACGTCATACCCTCTCCGAAGCACTTCTCATTCGGATAGTTTAATCACGAGTGATTTGAACAGCACGTACTTTATTCAACAATCAAAAAATGGGAGATGGTTCTCCAAGGTCGAGTAGGCGTGTAACCCCGGTCGCACCGGCTAAACCGCTCTCAACATGAACCCGGTCTCCCCCAGCCGGACAGCGGCATTTGCTATTTGTCTAAAGAATCCACCGCGCATGCCGTTATGCATGTGCGCAAGGTGTGGACAAGGCCCCACGTCAGCAATCGGGGGTACTCAAACCGTTGTCCCCAAAGTATTCGGAAAGCTCGTCGGCGATTCTGATCACCGACGGCAGACCGTATGAGGCGCTGACCCGGGGATGCGGAGATGGCGACGCCGCACCAGGCCAATAAAAACATAATTGAGAGACCCACATGAAACAGCCGGAAGAGTTGTTGCACGCGGTGTATGTGAAAGCAGACAGGCTCATGATTGCTGTCGTATGGGGCTTGTTCGCGATCTCTTGCCTATTGTCGATACGCGATTACAACCTGCACGCCGTACTGTGGGTCGGATTGCCTACCGCCGCCGTCGCGTCGATGCTAGCTTACTGGCGCGCAGGCGCACTCGTGACGCGCCTTTTCCTGGCAACCAGCCTGATGACATTCGCCGCGTTGCAGATTCATCAGGAGCGTGGCCTCGTTGAATTGCATTTCGGCATCTTTGTACTGATGTCGTTCCTGCTGGCCTATCGGGACTGGCGGCCGATTCTGTGTGCCGCCGGCGTCATCGCGGTGCACCACTTTACTTTCAATTATCTCCAGCTTGCCGGACTGGACGTCTATTGCTTCACCGAGCCCGCGTGGTCGACGGTGCTGTTACATG
>JBEKNG010000632.1:0-3981 GCA_049523075.1 Paraburkholderia sp. | reverse complement strand
AGCCCGGAAAGCGGCTATGCACATAACGCGCGTAGCTGATGCCGCGGCCGCGCACGAAGCGCTCGCCGGTATCCCGCCGCTGCGTGCGCGTCGTCCAGCCAGCGCGTGTGGCGACGGCTTGCAGCAGTTCAGCCGCGCGTGGGTCCTTCAGATGACGCAGCCGGAATTCGAGCGCATCGACGCCGCTCAGCGTGGCGAGTTCGTCAACAAACGAATCGTGCGCGAACGAGTTCGGCAATGCCGACACGCCCCGCAGCCATGACGCGCGCACCAGTGGGGGAAGGTCGTCGCAGACAAAGCGCCGGTTCGGGCTCTCGTAAGGCGACACGGCAGTGCGGTCGCCCATTTCAAACACGCGGCCTTCGGGCACGACGACGCCGGTGAGAAGCGACGCGAGAATCGGCGCGTCGTTCGACGGGTAACGTGTCGCGAAGTCGTAACCGAGCATGTGGCCGTCGCGGCTCACGGTGCCCGTTACGCTGATGACCTGGCCGGTTCCCTTCGGCTCCCACGCATGCTCGTCGGTGCGCGATAGCTGTACGCGGACCGGCTGGCCGACCGCACGTGATAGCAGCAGCGCATCGCCGCATACGTCGTCCGCGCAGTTGCGCCCATAGCAGCCGGAGGCCTCCATGCGCATGATGTCGAAGTCCGCTTCCTCGCGGCCGGCAAGCATGGCGAGGTCGTAACGCAGCGAGACGGGATTCTGCGTGCCCGACCAGATCGTAATGCGGCCGTTGCCCGGCGCGCGGTAGTCAGCGACGGCGCATGACGGACCAATCGAGCCGTGCATCTGATACGGCCACACATACTGGCGCGACAGCGTCACCGTGTCCGGCTGGGCGCGCACCGCCTCGACGTCGCCTTCTTCGAGCAGCAGCCGGCGTTTTGCGGGTGCGGCCGCAATCGCGGCGCCCGGGTCGTCCATTGACGGCAACGGAGGTAGAGGTTTCCACTTCACGCGCAGTTCACGCGCGGCGCGAATGGCCTGCTCCTCGCGCTCGGCAACCACGCCGACGAAGTCGCCGATCACGACGATATCGCGCAGGCCAGGGATGTGGCTGACGGATTCGCGCTCCACGTGATCGAGCGACGTGCCGACAAACGGCCCGCTGTCGATACCGCTATAAGGTGGTCGCACAACGCGGCCGTGTAGCATACCCGGCACGCGTACGTCGTGGACGAACACCAGTGCGCCAGTCGCCTTCGCCGGAATGTCGACGCGGAGTGCCGAGCGACCGATCACACGATAGGTCGAAGCGGCCTTGACGCGCGTATTCGTGTCCAGTTCGAGCGAGATGCGTCGACCTGTGATCAATTCCGCAAACGTCACGCGAGCTGCGTCTGGCGCATGGGCTGCAAAAATCTGCCCGTCGTCGGTCGAAAGCGTCTCAACCGGTACGCCGAGACGATCGGCAGCGAGCTGGAGTAACGCGTGGCGTGCCTGCGCAGCCGCGCAGCGCAACGGCACCGCGGAAATCTGGATCGTCGCACTCGCGATGGTCGGCCCCTGGTTGGGTGTGGCTGCGGTGTGGCCAAGCTGCATCGCAACGCGTGCGGCCGGCACATCGAGTTCTTCGGCGACGATCTGCGCGAGCGACGTGCGGATGCCGGTGCCGAGATCGACGTGGCCGTTGAACGCGAGGATGCGTCCATCGTCGAGCACGGCGACGAAGACTTCGGGCACCTCGGGTACGTACGTGGACAGGCTCCCTGGTTGCCCGGGGGCCGGTTTGACGGGTGGCACGGGCCGCCGGATCACAGTCAGGCAGCCATTACGCCCCAGCAGTTCAGTGCGGGTCACAGGCAATTCCCATTACAAAGAGTCTACGTCGATCACGCACCGGCCACTGCCATCGCGCCGCGCCTAGCGCGCACTCTGTTCGATTGCGACGATCGCGGCTGCCAGCGGCATCACGGCCGCGTATTTCTGCTGCATGTCGAACAGGTTCGCTTCGTGCGGGGCGATCGCGCGATCGCCGACGCAGTCGGACAGCACAAGGGGCCGAAAACCGTGCGACATCGCATCGACGACGCTCGCGCGCACACAGCCGCTAGTGACCGCACCGGCGACGAGCAGCGTCTGCACGGCACGCTGCGCGAGCCACGGCGCCAACTGCGTGCCAAAGAACGCGGATGGCACGGTCTTGCGCACGACCAGCTCGCCTTGCGCAGGCGTCAGTTCGGGCACGATCGCGCTGTTGGGATGGTCTTCGGTCAGCGTCGCCATGCCGGGCACTTTTATCGAGAACACGTTGTCGTCGCTGCCATCGGCTGCGTACACGATGCGGCTGTGTGCAACCGGCCAGCCGTGGCGGCGCGCGAGCGCAAGCGCGTCCACGGTTCGCGTGATCGCCGGCCCGATGTTGCCTCCACCGAATGTAGCGGGATCGGCAAACCCGACGACGAAGTCGACAATCAGAAGGCCGATGTTCCCGAGTACTGGCAGTGATGTGCCGAAACCCTGCTGCTGATAGACGTGTGCTTCGGCGTGCTGCGAGAGTTCAGTCATGGTGGGCCTCCTCAGGCTTTCAGTTCGATGACGCGACCGTCGTTCACGACGACTTCGTCATCGAGTGTGACGGTGCAGTGCCGCAGCGGAATGTCGATGTGGCAGGTGGTTGTCCGGGTGCCGCCGGCTTCGTTGTTCGGGCCAAGAGAAAACAGGAAGTTGCCCTCGAACGCGCGCGCGTCCATGCCGATCGTCGCTTCGCGGTCGTATAGTCCGAGCGTCGACCAACGCGCACGGGGCTGCAGTCCCCAACCGACGTGTGAAATCGCGTAGCCTTCGGGATCGTTGAAGGTCTCCATGTAGTCGCGCAACAGCGCGGCATCGACGCCGCCTTCGATCTTCGTCGCGTAGCCGTTCTCGACGCTGAGCACGATCGGCTCGCTCACGTAGTGCTTTTGTGGCAGCAGGATGTCGCCGCGATCGATCACGATGCGTCCGTGGGCGCGGCCGTCGTCCGGGAACGTCAGGGCAAAGCCGCTCGGCCAGTGATCCCAGCGTCCCGGCTCGTCGACGAAACCGTATTCCGCAATGGCCTCGAACTCGCCCAGTGGGCAGTGGAAATCGGTGCCGGCGTCCGAGACGATATGCATCTTCTTTGCCGCGTCGATTCGGGCCTTGGCCGCAAGCACACGCTCCCTGTCGGCGAGCGTCGGCACGAGGCGGGTGAGCACTTCGGGCGGCTCGACGGCGAGCAGAATTTTCGTGCCGGCCTTCAGGATGTCGAGCTGCTCGGGCGAGAACAGCAGCGTCATCAGGTCCAGCACCAGGTCGCTTTCCTTGAGCGCCGCAATTGCCGCCCGGTTCCCCGTGAGCGGGGTGGTGCCGAGATAGGCAAGCGAGTCGCGGCTGAACGCTTTCTCACCGTTCACCGGCGGCAGGTCAAGCCGGTTGACGATCGCGCCCATTGACTGCGTCGCAATCAGCGCGGTCGACAGGGTCTGCGGGTTGGTGGCGGCGCTGGTGAGAATCGTCACGGTTTGTCCCGCCTGGAGGCGCGACAGCGTTAACACTCGCGTCCACGCGTCAACCATCTGGTAGTCGCTGACTGGCATAGAGGTCCCTTAAATAGAGTGCATCTGTCTTCGGCTAGCCTCGACCCGCAACCGGCACGGGCAGCGGCAGAGGCTCACCCAGGAAGTCGCCGAAGGCACGATAGAACCCGCCCTCGTCGTCCCACGGGATCATGTGACCGGCATTGGCAACGTGCGAATGCACAAGGTTCGGTACCAGGGTGCGGATCTCGTCGATGTCCTCGTGACGGACCACATCGCCGCGGCCGGCAGTCATCAGCATGACGGGCACAGCCACCTGCGGCAGGTCTGCATGCACATCGTCGGCATGGAAGCCCTCGAAGCTCGTGATGATTGCCCGTTCATCGCAGGTATGGAGCCACTCGGCACGTAGCTGCCGCTGCTCGTCGGTCCACGTAGGACAGAACGCACGCATTCCCTCTGCGTCCGTGCCTTCCT
>JBEKNG010000631.1:0-3985 GCA_049523075.1 Paraburkholderia sp. | reverse complement strand
AACTTTGCGCTCGCGAACGAAGCCGCCACCAGTGCGTTCGGCGTGCGCTTCGCAGAGGCCATCGAGGGCGTGCGCAAAGCACTCCGGGCACAGAGCGGAAATGCTGCATTTCAGGGCCTGCAGGTGCAACTGACCGGCGACCTCGGCGCCGGCAAAACCACGCTCGTGCGCGCCACATTGCGCGGCCTCGGTCACACCGGACGTGTGCGCAGTCCTACGTATACGCTCGTCGAACCGTATGCGGTGGAAAGACCCGATGGGGAACTTGAGCTCTATCACTTCGATCTGTACCGATTCACCGATCCGGCTGAGTGGGCCGACGCCGGCTTTCGCGAGTACTTCGACAGCGGCGCGGTTTGCCTCGTCGAATGGCCGCAACGCGCGGGCGGCCTGCTAGGCGTCCCGGATCTCGTTTTCTCGCTCGATGTCGATGGCGACGGCCGGCTGCTCATTGCCCGGGCGTACAGCGAATCAGGAAAAGCATGTCTAGAAAGATGTTAATCAAACCATTTCGCTCGATCGAGTCGGCCGCTACCGCGTCACATAACTGGCGGCGCCGGCAGATTCTCTGCGCAGGCGCCTCGTCGCTCGTACTCGGCCTCGTCGCGCCTCGGCTCGCATGGGCCAGTTCGGTGCTCGGCGTGCGGGTCTGGCCGGCCCGTGACTACACGCGCGTGACGATCGAATCCGATCAGCCGCTGCAGAACACCCAGCAATTACTGCAAGGCCCTGACCGGCTGGTGGTCGACCTGAACGGCCTCGATCTCGACCAGGCACTCAAGGAGCTCGTGTCGAAGATCACGCCGAACGATCCGCAGATCCAGGCGGTGCGCGTCGGCCAGTATCAACCCCACGTCGTGCGCATGGTGTTCGATCTGAAAGGCTCGGTGAAACCGCAGGTGTTCACGTTGCCGCCGGTCGGCTCGTACAAGTATCGGCTGGTGTTCGACCTGTACCCGGCCGTGGCACCGGATCCGATGATGGACCTGCTCGCGCAGAGCGAGCGCAAACAGCAGCGCCTCGATGAAAACAGCGCACCGCCCAGCACGCTGAGTGGCCCGGGCACCACGCCACCCACTGCGGATAACAGCGAGGCGTTTTTCGACCGCTACGCGCAGAACGACGGCGGTGCGCCGGAAGCGCCGCAACCGCCCGTTCATACGGCGCCGGTACCCGTTCCCGCGCCGCATACGCTCGCCCAGGCTCCGACGCCCGGCAAGCCGCTGGCTCCGCCGCGCGCACTGGCCGGCAACGGCGAGGACGACAGCACCGACGACACCTACGCCTTCTCCACGCCGAAGTCCGCCAAGGGCGGCAATACGTTGCGTCTGTTGACCGTGGCGATCGATCCGGGCCACGGTGGCGAAGACCCGGGCGCCATCGGCAGCGCGGGCACCTACGAAAAGCACATCGCGCTCGACATCGCGAAGAAGCTGCGCGCGAAGATCGATGCGCAGCCCAACATGCGCTCGATGATGACGCGCGACGACGACTTCTTCGTCCCGCTCAACGTGCGTGTGCAGAAGGCACGGCGGGTCGGCGCCGATCTCTTCGTGTCGATCCACGCGGACGCGTTTACCACCCCGCTCGCACGCGGCTCGTCGGTGTTTGCGTTGTCGGATCATGGTGCCTCGAGCGCCGCGGCGCGCTGGATGGCCAACAAGGAGAACTCGTCGGACCAGATCGGCGGGATCAACATCAAATCGGATGACGCCGCGGTGAACCGCGCGTTGTTCGACATGTCGACCACGGCGCAGATCCGCGATTCGATGCGCTACGGCAACTTCGTGCTGAACGAGATCGGCGACATCAACAAGCTGCACAAAGGGTCGGTCGAACAGGCCGGCTTCGCAGTGCTGAAGGCGCCGGACATTCCGTCCATCCTCGTCGAGACGGCCTTCATCAGCAACCCGGACGAAGAAAAGCGCCTGAACGACGATGCCTATCGCGACCAGATGGCTTCGGCGATCCTGAAAGGCATCAAGCGCTATTTCGCGGCGAATCCGCCGCTGGCGAAGAATCGCATGACGTGAGGTGCTTGCGCCTATGAAGCAGAACGGCCGCCACGTGCGGCCGTTCTGCGTTTTGGCGGGCGTAGCCTGGCGTTAGGTCCGCCCACGCGCGCGGGGCTTCACGACACGCTGCACGAGCCAGCCGCCGAACACGTTCACCGCAAGACCTGCCATGACCAACGCAGCGCCGGCAATCTGCGGCGTGGACAAATGCTCATCCAGAAACACCGAAGCGGACGCAAGACCAACAATCGGCACAAGCAACGAGAACGGCGCGACCTGGCTCGCCGGATAGCGCGCCAGCAGGCGGCTCCAGAGCGCATAGCCCAATAGCGTCGCAATGAAGGCCAGATACACCACAGCGAAGATGGACTGCGCGCCGATGCCCGACAATGCAGCCGCAATCCGCTGCGGCCCCTCGAACGCGTAAGACAGCGCAAGAAACGGCAGCGGCGGAATCAGGCTCCCCCACACGACGAGCCCCGCCAGATCGACCTTGCCGACCTTCTTCGTGACGATGTTGCCGAGCGCCCACGAGCCGGCCGCGCACAACGTCAGCACGAAGCCGGCGAGGGTCATCGCGTGTCCGCCCTGCATGCCGATCACGGCGAGGCCGCCGGATGCGATGGCCAGTCCGATGACATTCGCCGCGCGAAAGCGCTCGCGCAGGAATATTCCGGCGAGGATCAGGGTGAAGAAGGCTTGCGCCTGCAGCACCAGTGATGCGAGGCCGGCCGGCATACCGACGTACATGGCGGAAAAGAGAAACGCGAATTGCCCGAACGAGATCGTCGCGCCGTAGGCGAGCAGCCAGCGCCAGGGCACCTGCGGGCGCTTGACGAAAAACACGGCGGGCACCGCGGCAAGAGCGAAACGCAGCGCGCCAAGCAACATCGGCGGCATGGTGTGCAGGCCGACTTTGATCACGACAAAGTTAATGCCCCAGGCAATCACCACCACCAGCGCCAGCAGCAAATCCTTCGGCGCCATCGCCGTCTCCTTTTGTTGTCGTCGAAACGGGCAGTTTAGCGGAGCCAACCCGTCCCCCCAAACGGCACCATCCCCCACACACCAGTAGAATGACTCCATCCACCACCCACCGAGCCTGCCCATGTCCTCCTCGATCAAAGCAGTCCTCAAGCCCCACTTGCGCGACGTCGGCAGCCTGACGGTACGTCGCGTGCTGCCGGCACTGGCGGCGCGCCTGATCGGGCCGTTCATTTTCTTCGACCACATGGGGCCGGCCACCCTCGAACCCGGCGTGGGTCTCGACGTGCGTCCGCATCCGCACATCGGCCTCGCCACCGTCACCTACCTGTTCGAAGGCGCGATCATGCATCGCGACAGCCTCGGCTCCGAGCAGAAAATCGTCCCCGGCGACGTGAACTGGATGACCGCCGGCCGCGGCATCGTCCATTCGGAACGCACGCCCCCCGAAGACCGTGCGAGCGGCCAGACGATGCACGGCATCCAGACCTGGGTCGCCCTGCCGCTCGACGCGGAAGAAATCGAACCGTCCTTCGAGCATCACGCCGCCGCCACGCTGCCCGAAATTGAGCGCAATGGCGTCACGCTGCGCGTAATCGTGGGCACCGCATTCGGCCAGACCGCACCGGCGACGACGTTCACAGGCACGCTCTATGTAGCCGCCCATTTCACGCCGGGAGGCGCATTTGCGCTCGAGCCAGAGCACGAGGAACGCGGGGTCTACCTGGTGGACGGCGATCTGGAAATTGACGGCACGCCGCTCGAAGCCGGTACGATGGCCGTGCTGGCGCTCGATGAGACCGTGACGCTCGCCAGCAGCGGCGGCGCCACCGTGATGGTGCTCGGCGGAGAAAAGCTGGACGGCGAGCGCTTCATTGAGTGGAATTTCGTCGCCAGTTCACGCGAGAAAATCGAGCAGGCCAAGCTCGCCTGGACGAATCAGGAAATGGGCAAAGTCCCCGGCGAGACGGAATGGATTCCGCTGC
>JBEKNG010000630.1:0-3989 GCA_049523075.1 Paraburkholderia sp. | reverse complement strand
ACGAACCCAGCACGGCACGCACAGAACTCAACCGGCTGCCTCAACCGGCTCATGACTTCGTGTTGCGTCCGTGGCAGCCAGCCTGCGTCTGAGTGTGAGAAGTTACTGACTTGCGCCCGCCGGCGCGGCCGACGCCCCGGTTGATGGAGTGGTGGCGACGGGTGCCTGGCTCTCAGGCACGGCTTCACTGGCGGCGGCCGCGCCGGCGTTGCTCGCTGTCTCGCCTTCGCCCGCCACGCCGTTCGATCCGGTAGTGCTACTCATCACTCCGCTGCTGCCGGGGTTTGTCGTAATGCGATTTTCTTCGGCCTTTTTGCAGCCATTTGCAGTGAACGCAAGTGCGCTCACTATCGCGAACAGCAGTACATTCCTTGGTCTCATGTTCATGAAGTGCTTCTCCCGTGCGTCAGCTGTCGGCGCGGTCATTGGCTCTCACTTTGAGGCGCGCAATTGGTTTCGCGGAAGCTCCACCGACGCAAGAATCCACCCACGCAAGAACTTCCAGTCTTATCCAAGCACATTCGATGCCATTTCTCTGAAAGCCGAAAGGAACGCTGCTTGCGCAGCCTGTTCAAGCATTGGCCGTATTCGAGTCGTGCCAACCCGCACCGAAGCCGCGGCCATTCGTTCGTTCAGGGAGACAATAATGAGTCGCATGATGGCTTATCGCATTCATGAATTCGGCGGCCCGGAGAAAATCAGCCTGGAAACGGTAGACGTGACCGATCCGACTGAAAACGAGGTGCTAGTTCGCGTGCAGACAGCAAGCGTCAACCCGGTCGATCTCAAGACGCTGGCCGGAAAATATCCGCTGATAGGCGAAGACAAACTGCCCTACACGTTGGGGCGAGACTTTGCCGGCGTGGTGGAGCGAGTAGGTGGTGGCGTCACACGATGGAAGCCGGCTGATCCGGTGTACGGTTTCGTCGGGCAGGGACAGGGCGCGTACGCCCAGTATGTTTTGGTCGATGAACATGCATTGGCGCGCCCTCCAAAGGACGCCGATCCGTTTACGGCGGGCGCCGTTCCGCTAGCCGCATTGACGGCATGGCAGGGGCTGTTCGAGCACGGGGCTCTAGAGTCCGGAGAGCGTGTGCTGATTCATGGGGGCGCAGGCGGTGTCGGGCATTTTGCGGTGCAGTTCGCCAGGTACAAGGGCGCAGAAGTGTTCGTCACCGCGTCCGGCGATGGTCTCGACTTCGTGCGCGAACTTGGCGCCGACCACGTGATCGACTATTCCAGCCAAAGGTTCGAAGATATTGCACAGGATGTGGACCTGGTGTTCGATCTTGTCGGAGGGGAAGCGCAAACGCGTTCGTGGGCCGTAGTCGCGGCAGGCGGCGCGTTGATCTCGACACTCACTGAGCCGTCACAGGTCGAGGCGTCCCGCCGCGGCGCGCATGCCGCACGCTATACGGCGCAGCCCAACGGCGCGCAACTGGCCGCTATCGCGTCGCTGATTCAAGAGCGCAAGGTCGTCGTCAAGGTGGTTGAAACGTACCCTTTCGACGCAACGCCTCAGGCGCTGGCACGGCAAAAGGAAGGACACGTGCGCGGAAAGCTGGTCGTTGATGTTGGAGGGGCTAATGCTGTGCGGACGGCTGTATGACAAGAGCGATAGCTTCGAATTGCAATTTTGACACTCTGCGAGAACCACCATGGCACGCAAACCAGACGATGTACCCGCGGCAGGATCGCATCACAAAGATCCGGTAACGAAGCAGACGGATTCCAACAGAAAAGGCGGCGCCGCTGCCAGCGACCCACACAGTAGGCCCCCATCCGGCACAGCGCAAAATCTCCATGACGCGAATGAAAATTCCTGGCACGCCGAGTCGGAGAACGCCCTCAAATCTTCCCAGGATAAGAATCCAGTTCCGGCGGATTCGACCAGGAAGTGAGCCTGGCGGTTGCAGGCGCATCTGCCGGGACGGAGTCGGTAATATATTGCGCAAGACCGATCCGCTGTTCCGGCTGGCGGAAGAAGCGGCCGACGGTAGCGCGATCAATGTGATGCACCTCATCTATAAGAACAAGCCTTACGAGGGGCATTACAAGGACTACGAGTTCAGCGTCGATACGATGCGCGAGCACTGAGAAAGTGGCCTCGAAGACATTCGCGATTCGTTTGCCCATCGGGAGTGGTTCGATGTGCCGAGCCGCGAACAGGGTTTCGTGACGCATGACGTGCATCGCCAGCCTGGCTCGGTGCCACAGTCCGATCGTAAGCTACCCGAATTGCCGCTCGGAGCGGAACGGGAAGTCCAGGCTTCGGGACATGAGGCCTGCGATTGTCGTGCGTGTATGTCGTTTCGGCGCGTAGCCGGCATAGGTAATAGTGCCGGTGAGATCGGCCGACAACGTGGACTTCGGTCTGAGTCAGATCGCTGCCTTGTTTTCCGGAGTTTCAGCGGTTACATATCGCCCTGGAGTCGTCCCCAAGGTTCGGCGAAACATGTCGATGAACGCACTGACGTTGTCGTAACCGAGCTCAAGAGCAATCGTCGTCACAGGTAGCCCATCCGCGACAAGCTCGAGAGCGCGAAGCAAGCGGGCCTGCTGACGCCATTGCGCAAAGGTCAAACCTGTCTCCGCCACGAAGTGGCGCATCAGGGTACGTGGCGCGATGCCGGCCCACGCGGCCCATTGCTCCAGGCGGCGATTATCCGACAGATCGCTGGCCAATACTTCTGTTATACGGACGAGCCTTGGATCTTCGGGGCGCGGGAGTCCTAACGATTCCTCTTTCGATGCGGCAAGCTCACTGATGATGACCTCTGCAATGTGAGTCTGTGCCTGATCGAGTTCGACACCCGGCCAGGTCGCAGCGCGTCGCACGGCCTCGCGCAACAAGGGGGGTGTCCTGATTGCACGAGGCTCCCGCGGCAGCGACGCGCAGCGGCTTTCGGCAATGAAAACGATCCACCCCGAGAACGGGCCATGCGAACGCAACGAGTGGACGCAATGCGGCGGAATCCAGATCGCATGTATCGCAGGGACGACCCAGTGCTGCTTGTCGAGTCCGACCGATACGAGGCCGCTCAACGCCCCCATGAGCTGCCCGCGCGCATGGCGGTGTGACGACGTCGCGCGCGCCTCGTTTTGCGTCTCCGGTATAAATGCCATTCCATACCGTGTTTTCGCCATGTCCACGGTTCTGGTCAACGGCGCACCGGGTGCCTCGGGACGACTTGTGTCCAGATCGCGAAGTATCTCGGAGCCGGAAAATCATCGCAACAGGGCGTAATGCGGCCTCGCTGGAATCGCTCAAGCTTGCCGGTGCCGATTTCACAATTTCGCTAGAACAAGACGAAGAGTGTCTCAGTCGCGCTTTCGAATCACATTTTTCCGAAGGGGTGGACGTCGTACTGGACTACTTGTGGGGACCCAGCGCCCGGTCGTTGTTGATCGCCGCGGCAAAAGCATCGGCTGAGGCTTATCCGGTTCGATTTGTCCAGATCGGTTCGATTGGCGGCGCCGATATCCCGTTGCCCGGTGCCTTGTTTCGCTCGGCTGCGATCACTCTGCTAGGCAGCGGGATTGGTGGTGTCGCTTTGCCTCGCCTCTTGCATGCAGTGAAAGAGGTATTCAATGCGTCCGTACCCGCTGGACTTCAGATTGCAACAGACGCCATCCCGCTCGCGAATCTGAGCCAGCGTTGGGGAAACGCCGATAGCCGGGTTCGCACCGTCTTCACGCTCCGTTCGTGCGATTGATCGGGCGGCAACTACCCTCGATCGGGACAGTCGATCCAACCGTTATCCGAATCCGACCTCTTCGATCTCGGCGTAGCGGCTAACGGGCAAGCAGTGAACCTCCCCTTGCGGCTCCAAACGTTGCCGATGCGCTTCGCATCTATGGTCAAGAGCGGGTGATCGTCGGATTCGGGGGGCCAGAGCAGAGGTCAAAGGGTCCCGTGGCAGTGGACCCAAAACACGCTGACAGGCGCCGCTGTCAACGTCTATAAGGCAGGCGCCAGTGGGACATTG
>JBEKNG010000629.1:0-3997 GCA_049523075.1 Paraburkholderia sp. | reverse complement strand
ATGCTGATGATAATGGGGCAGACCATACCGGTCTACGCGACCGTCTACTACATGCCGAGCTACGTGACCCGGGTGAAGCATATGCCCGCGATGACCGGCTTCCAGGTATCTGCGTGCTCTGCGCTGCTACTGGTTTGCATTCCGCCGCTTGCCGGCCTTCTCACAGACCGTCTGCCACGTCGCAAACCACTGGCCCTCGTCGCCTCGGGAGGCATGGCGTTGCTGATCTACCCCGTGTTTCTGATGATGAGCCGTGCGAACAGCGCACTCCCCATCCTATGTGGCGTCGGGCTGGTTAGCATGCTGTTGGCGCTCGGCGCCGGTGCCACCACCCTGCTGGTGCTTGAATCGCTTCCGGTACGGGCGCGCGCGCGCGGCATGGCGATTTCGCACGCGCTCGCCGTCGCGGTGTTTGGCGGGACCGCTCAATTCATCATCACGGGATTGATCAAATGGAGCGGCAATCCGATCTCTGCAGCCTGGTATGTGGCGCCGGCATGCGCGGTGAGTTTTTGTGCGTTGCTGCTATTCAAGGAGCGGCCCCTCAAACTCTAACCCTGAACCCAGAACTCTGAACGGGTATGCGCGGGCTGACGCCGGGCGCTAAGGCGCCTTGACCGCCATCGCCCGGAAATCCTGCGGCGCCATTCCGTAAGCTCGCCGGAAGGCGCGGGTAAAGTCCGAGGCGCTTTTAAAGCCGACTCCGTAGGCAATATTCGTCACCGCTACATGCGGGTAGCGCGCCAGATCGTCGGCCGCACCCCTTAGCCGGAGATGCCGGATATAGGCATTCAGACCGCCTTCGTGTTCGAACAGGCGATACAGGCTCCGGCGAGGCAAGCGCAGCGCATCGAGCACGGTTTCCGGAGACAGCGTCTCTTCGTACAGGTGTGCCTTGATATAGCGCCGCACCTGACCGAACATGACCGCGCGGGCCGCCGCCCGTACGTTGCCACTCAGGCCAGCTTCCTTTCCAAACGCTGCGACGAGGAGCTGGGCGCCAGCGCGCAAGGCGCCGTCCGCTTCGTCGGCGTTCATGTATGCGATGTTCCGGGCAAGCGCCGCTATGTGTTCGACAATCAGTTGTGCGAACGGCGTTGAACCGTGGAGCGTACGACCGTGGATGGCATCGGGATCAGGAAAGACCTCCTGCACGATTTTAGCGGGCACAAACAACGACAGCAGCCTGCATGCATTGCGCTGCATGCGCACGGGCTGGCCCATATCCAGCGCGACGATGCTCGCAACCGAAGCGGTACTGTAGCGCCGGTTGGTCGGCACCGCGAGGTTCTCGATACCGCCCTCCAGAAACACGTGAAAGCAGAAGTCGCGTATTTTGTCTACTGAGATCCGGGCCAGTGAGCGCTCGAGCACCGTCAGGGCCGATCGGACCTCCGTAAATGCCAGATCCCCAACCTGATAGCGGTCAATCGAAGCGTAGAACGGCTTCTCAAGCTCGGACCGCGAGGGCAGCACGTCGATAACATGGCCAACCCGCTCCCGCCAGGCCAGCAACTGCCGCTGCGGCGGCTCCCCCACCACGCTGAAATGGCTATGGGCAATACCGTCTTTAAACGGACGGCCGAGATCGACTGGAGTAGCACGGGCATTCATGTAAAACGATTCTTTACTGGAGTGGCTTCGACGTCGACTGGAGTAGCCGCCCCGGGAATTTAACCGAAAAAATTCACTTCGCATGAACTTTTTCGTACATCGCGCGGGAAAATCATTCAGGGACGGGTCGTGCAGTGAATTCTCACTGCTACGTCACTGGTTACGTAAGGAAGGTGTAAGCGCGGCGCGTCTGTCGCTAAAGCGCATGCCGCATGGGGCGTGCAGAGACCGCCGGCCCGTTGACCGGACAGGAATGAAGCGGGGATGCCGTTCAAGGGAAAAGGCTTCGCCCGGCAATCCAAAGATAGCCGGGCGAGCTGCATCGGCCACCACTTGACCACCGATGCGACAATGAAACGCTCTCAGGTTCTGGCATGGCCTTCGGAATAGCCAGAATCTTTTTTGCCGACCGTCATGCCGCCGGCTTTTTTTATGTTTGTTTGTTTGTTTTTTTTGCAGGTTATCCGACGGCTTCCTGCTCCCGTCTTCGTAACCCAACGCCATATTTATCGCTTTTTATCGCCACGCTTGACCGTGCGTGCCAATTTGCAAAGTTTTTAACTTGCGGTCGACTCGAAACAGACCGGCAAGCGTGGTTCGCCGACGCGACGTGTCGCGCGATCGCATATGTCGAGAACCCCTGGCTCGGACGGATCAGGACAGCGACCATGTCCCGCTGCGAGCTGCCCGCATGCCAGTGTGCCCAACACTGACCCGCGATTGCGAAACAAAAACGGCTGCGGTACTGTTCAGAACTGTCATGCATACCGGATTGTCATCATGCGGAAATCGTCCTGTTTCTTCGCCTTGTCCATGACATTCGGTAGCGCGGCGATGCTACCCGGGTTCGCGTTGGCCGCTCAACCTCCGTCTGCCCCGCTCCCGCTCGACCAGCTCAGACTTTTTGCCGAAGTGTTCGGGCAGATCAAGCACGAATATGTCGAACCCGTCGACGACGACAAGCTCCTGACCGCGGCGATCAAAGGCATGGTGTCGAGCCTCGATCCCCATTCCGCGTATCTCGACAAAACCGACTATCAGGATCTGCAGGAGCAGATCACGGGCCGTTTCGCCGGCATCGGAATCGAAACCGGAGCAGAAGACGGTTTCATCAAGGTCATCACGCCAATCGACGACACGCCCGCGTTTCGTGCCGGCATTCGTCCGGGCGACCTCATCATGGGCATCGACGACAAAGCGGTCGACGGCATGACGCCGGATCAGGCCTCAGTATTGATGCGTGGCAATCCCGGCACGAAGGTCACGCTCACCCTCTATCGCAAGAGCGAAGACCGTACCTTTCCGCTGACGGTCACGCGCGCAATCATCAAACTGCAGAGCGTGAAGACGGCCGTGCCCGCGCCGGGCTACGCTTACGTGCGCATTACAAGCTTTCAGGAGCACACCACGCCGGATCTGGCGGCCCAGCTCAGCACCATCGCTCGCGAGCAGCCGAATCTGAAGGGTCTCATTCTCGACCTGCGCAATAACGGTGGCGGCCTGGTGGAAAGCGCTGTGGGCGTGGCGGGCGCATTTCTGCCGCGCGACTCGATTGTCGTGACCACCAACGGCCAGGTCGAGTATTCGAAGCGCGCCTATCGCGACAACTACGCGTACTACCGGCTGTCGTCCTTTGCAGGCGACCCGCTGCAAAACGAGCCGGCCATCTTCAAGACCGTGCCGATGATCGTCCTGACCAACGGCTATACGGCCTCGGCATCGGAGATCGTGGCGGGGGCGTTGCAGGACGCGCATCGCGCGGTGATCCTCGGCAAAACCACCTTCGGCAAGGGTTCCGTGCAGACCTCCGTGCCGTTGACCCCGGACACGGCGCTGCGCCTGACGACCGCGTACTACTACACCCCGAGCGGCCGCTCGATCCAGGACACCGGCATCCGTCCGGACGTTCCCGTCGACCAGTTCGCCGACGGCGACCCCGACGACGCGCTCCTGACGCGTGAAGCTGACTATCCGAATCACCTCGCGAACATCCAGGACCCGAACGAGAAGAAAGAACTGGAAGCGCGCCAGCAGGACCGTATCGAACAATTGCGGCTGCTCGAAGAACGCAGTGACAAGGAGACGCCGGAACAGCGTCAGAAGGATCGCGATCGGGCACCCGTGGAATTCGGTTCGAGCGACGACTTCATGTTGCAACAGGCGTTGAACAAGCTGCAAGGCAAACCGGTGCTGGTATCGAAGGCGCTGCCCGAGCGCCGTCTCGCGCAAAGCGAGCCGCCGCGATCGCAGGGTGAACCGGTTGCGCACTGAGGCTCACTGACAACCGGGAGCGGTTTACTTCCGCCCCGCTCCATTGTTCGCCACATCCGGCAAATGAATTCGTCGCGGGCCCAATGATCCCGCGCGGTCGATCGACTACAGT
>JBEKNG010000628.1:0-4000 GCA_049523075.1 Paraburkholderia sp. | reverse complement strand
GGTGGTCGTCACGATCGGCCCAATCTGGATACCGATGGTGGGGCTGGCAAAACCGCCGCCGCCGAACACGTTGCCGTAATTTCCGCCGACGCCGGCGAGCGCGGTGCCGCCACGGACAGCGGACATGTCCTTGCGGTCAAGTGGTTCGCTAACGGGCAGATCTCTGATCATAAGGGTCGATTGCATGACTGGCTCCTGGAGATGAGCGGACGGGTGCCACCCTCCATGAAGGGTGGCACGCGCACCTGTTACAGCAATGCGCCTTGCAAGCCGCCAAAGTTCTGGACCGTAGGGATGCTCAGCTGGAGATGCGAACTCGCATCGGTTGTGGTGACGACCGGCCCGAGCTGCTGGCCGATCGTCGAGCTGCCAAAGCCGCCGCCGCCAAGGACGTTTTGTGTATTGCCGCCAACCACAGCGATGGCGCTGCCGCCACGTACGACGGACATTGCCTTGCTGTCGAGTTCTTCGGCGATGGGCAGATCTTTGATCATGAGGGTCGAATGCATGATGGACTCCTTGGAGAGAAGATTGATGTGGCTACCCGTTTACGGGTGGCACGCAGATTGTTTAGAAAACCAGCTGGTTGCCGCCGAAGTTCTGGAACGTGGGGATGCTCAGTTGGAGATGCGAGCTTCCATCGGCCGTGTTGACGCTCGGCCCGACCTGCAGACCCGTCGTCGAGCTGCCAAAGCCACCACCGCCGACTACGTTCTGGCTGTTGCCGCCAACGATAGAAGTCGCGCTGCCGCCACGCACGGCTGACATTGCCTTGCTGTCGAGTTCTTCGGCAATCGGCAGATCCTTGATCATGAGAGTCGATTTCATGGTTAATACTCCTAAAGTGTTATACGGTTTGGTTGAGATGAGCATCTGGTCGCGCTCACACCACATAACGCATAGGGTGTGCCAGGCGAGAGGCTGGCGTGTTCAGGTGGGTTCCGGCGCCTTACGGCACAAGGGAAAGGCCGGGTTGTGCTGGCCTCGGCACGCGAGGCCGGCGTTGGGCGGGGTGTTGTGCGAGGCCAGACAGGGGGGTGGCAACAGTTCGCCGATAACAGACACCAGCAGCGGATAGCCGGCGCAACAGCGGGCGACGGTTGCGGATCGCCCGTTTCGTCAGGCGTGTTAAGCCGTGAAGGTCAGCGCATGGGTCAAATCGCCCATCGGCTTCTGGCCACGCGCCACCATCGCGGCATCGCGCGAACGGAAACCATCGAGCGATTCAAGCTGGAAAACCCGTGTAACCAGGCGCAGGATCGATGCGGTGTCATACACCGTATGGTCGACGTAGCCCTTCTTCGCAAAGGGCGACACCACAAGCGTCGGCACACGCGTGCCCGGGCCCCAACGATCGCCTTGCGGCGGTGCGACGTGATCCCACCAGCCACCGTTTTCATCCACGCTCACGATCACAACCATGTTCTCCCACTGCGGACTCGCTTGCAGCGCCTTCACTGCGTGCACGATATGGCGGTCGCCCGAGGCGACATCCGCATAGCCCGCATGCATGTTCAGGTTACCTTGCGGCTTGTAGAACGTCACTGGCGGCAGCTTGCCTGCGCGTGCATCGGCGAGGAAATGGTTGGTGTGTTCGTCATCACCGAGCCCGCCATCGCGCAGACGCTTCGCGCGTGCTTCGGTGCCCGGAGCGAGGTTCGCGAAGTAGTTGAACGGTTGATGGTGATACTGGAAGTTCGGAACGACCGGCGTCCCGTTCGCGAGGTTCGCGCCGTGCATATCGAGCGTTTGCTGGAACGCACCCGCATACCACGCCCAGTCAATCCCACGCTTATCGAGCTTGTCGCCGATATGCTCGTGCGTTTGCGGCACCAGGACCTGGGCGTTGCTGTCTTTCGTAAAGTCTACCGTGCCATTGGCATCCACCGGAAACGGCGTGGGCGCGTACGGCGGCAACATAGTATTGACGGCATAGCTGCGCGTTCCCCCGTTGGGATTCGGCTCGGGCGGCGTGAGCGCGCTCGGACCGAACTTTGGCACGCCGTCCATGGCGCTCTTCGGCGTGACCTCGAGCGGCTTCAGGTTCGGGTCGTCCGGGCGGCCGCTGACGGTCGTCGCAATCTGGAACTTTGAGATGCTGCGGTCCGCATTCGGATAGACGGGCGGCGTAGCTGCAATCAGATACTGGTGGTTCAGGAACGAGCCGCCGAACGCCCCCTGGAAGTAGTTATCGCACAGCACGAATTCACTTGCGAGATCCCACATCCGCAAGGCGTAGCTGGTTTGCGCGTAATGGCCCATCGTGAACCCGGCCGAATCGGCCCAGGCGACAAACATATCGTTCTTGCCGCCGTTGATCTGCATCTGGTTCTGATAGAACACGTGCCACAGGTCGTGCGTCACCAGCGACAGCGGCAGGTGTTCGCCACTCGGCCCTTTGAGGGCGAACGGCGCGTTGGGCAACTCGGTCTGGTACTGCAAGCCGGCCTTGTAGGCGGTGCCGTCGGCCACCTGATCGTTCAGCACCCAGCCGCCTGGCACCGGCGGTAGTTTCGGCAGCACGGTCTTGCCGTCGCGGTCGCGCTGCAGGTAGTCGGCGGGGTTGAGCGCCGACAGCGGGTGCTGGACGCCAGGAAAATTGCCGAACAGATTGTTGAAGCTGCGGTTTTCCGCGTAGATCACGACGACGGTCTTGACCTTCTCACGCAACGCACGGTCGAAGTCCGGGCTGGTTTCGCTGACTGCCGCGGTGCCGTCGCGCGATTCGGCCAGCGCACAGCCGGCCAAGCCGCCTCCGACTGCGACCGCGGCAGCACCGGCAACGCCGGTCAGAAAATGGCGTCGTCCCGGCTGCGGCAGCCCAGGCTCGGCGGCGTTCGAGGGAGCGGTGTCGGTCGGGGCATTGGTCGGCGTGCGGCGCTTCATCAGCTTTTCCTTATGGTGGGTGAGACAGCAAGCGGTAATGCGGCTAAAAAATCGGTGCTTCGCAGGCGGAGGTCGCCTTGCCCGCTTCGACGTTGGCCTCATGAGCTCGGCTACGCTGCCGGGATGCACCTGACATTTTGACGAGCTTGTGTGACGAGAACCTTGATGCGACCTACGAAAAAAAGCCCCGGGAAAACCGGAGCAGTCAAATCCACCTCCACCGCCCGAACGCTCGTCCTGAGCAGTGGAAAGCGTTACGAAGCGCGGGGCGCGTCGACTGCCTCCAGCACCCGCCCAAAGAACTCGTCCGCGTGTGCAGGATTCAACCACCGGACGATCACTGTCATCCGCCGCTCGGGCTCGACCCACGTGAAGGAACTGCCCGCGCCGACGCCGAAGTAGCTCGATGCCGGCACACTCGGGAAAATCTTGCGGTCAGTATTAAGCCATACCAGGTAGCCATAGAACGGCGCAATCGCGCATGGTGTACGCATGCGCGTGATCCACTCGCGGGACAGAATCCGCCGGCCGCCGACTATGCCATCGTTCAGCAGGAGTTCCGCCACCTTGAGCTGATCGTTCGCACTCACTGACATCCCGCCGCCCCAGTGCGTGCCGCCCGGAACGGATTGCATGCGCCGCCCGTCAATCTCGACCCACGCGTTGTGGTAGCCAACCCATTGCCAGTTTTCGCTTGCGCCTGCGGGGCGCATGATCGCGTCGCGGAACACCTCCGGCAATGGCTGCCGGAACAGGTGCAGCAGCGCCAGCGAAAGCTGATTGATACGCACATCGTTGTATTCCCAATAGGTGCCGGGGTCTTGCAGCAGACGCAGATCGCCCTTTTTGCCATCCGGCGGCGCAGCGAAGTTGACGGCACGATAGTGGTCAGCCTGATCCGGCAAGCCAAAGTACGTGCCCTGCCACTCGCTTGTCTGTTGCAGCAGTTGGGTCCAGGTCACAGCGGCATTGTGTTCGTCGTCAAAGCCGATGCCGGGCACGCGCACGTGCACCGGTTCGTCAACGTCCGGCAGCAGCCCGCGATCGTAGGCAATGCCCGCAAGTAGCGCGAGGCACATCTTTGCGACGCTGAAAGTCAGATCGGCCCGGTCGG
>JBEKNG010000627.1:0-4001 GCA_049523075.1 Paraburkholderia sp. | reverse complement strand
TTAACGCGGCCCTGCTATTGGCTGGATATGTATAGATTGAGATATGGAAATCAAACGATCGCGGATTCACCCGGAAGCTCCGTGCCCCCCAATCGGTGCGCTGCTGCGCTACCAGACGCGCATCGTGCGCGTCATCGCGGAGGCGCGGGGGCAGCGCGCGATGATCGAATCGCTCGATGCCGCGGGCAGGGCCTTCGTCAGCACCGTGAAGTGGAACAGCCTGCGTGAGCTTGGCGCCCAACTGTTCTAGGTCGAAATGCCGTTGGGAGCCGTCTGACGTGCCATTTTCAAAGGCCGGGCGGCGGCCCCGAAGTTTTCGCTTCATGGTAACTGCCCGATAACTGCCCGATCCGCTGACCTGGCAATGAACTACGCACCACGTCGCAGTGGATGCGGAAATTTGTTGCTCTTATACTGGCGCGAAAACCAGTCAAGGAAACAGTATGCGGCGTGTGGTTGTCCGGCGATCGTCAGTCCATGGGAAGGGTGTGTTTGCGATGCGACCGCTCGCAGCGGGAGAGCGCGTACTCGAGTACAAGGGTGAAATCACAGCGTGGCACGACGCCGTGCGTCGCCACCGGCGTGAAGGCGTCAAGGGACACACGTTCCTGTTCGGCCTGTCAGACGGACGCGTCATCGACGGCAGTTGTGGCGGCAACAGCTCACGATGGCTGAACCACTCCTGCGCGCCGAACTGCGAGTCTATCGAAGACGGCGGTCGCATCTTCATCCACACGCTGCGGCCGATCGAGGCTGGCGAAGAACTGTCTATTGAATATCTGCTGGCCACTGACGATCCGATGGATGAAGACCTTCGGGCGCAGTACGCTTGCCGATGTGCAGCGGCGGGCTGCCGTCAGTCGATGCTGTCGGCAGCGACGTGAGCTGGAGGGCAGGCGATCGACGGCAGCACTGCTATCCCGGAAAGCGGTCGTCATCCGCGGCACGAGAATGATGGCTTTGTCAGGATCGGCGTGGATATGATTCTTCATCTCGACGAATTGAAAGCCACGTTGCCAAAGGAAGATGCGTCCGGCGAAGCCTTTAGCACAAGTACGACGAAACAAATGTCGCTTGATCTTGAAGATTTGTAGCGACGCCTCCGGCGTGCGTCGCCTGCCGAATGAGGGGCGCGGTCTTATGCAGAAGCGGAAATTCGCGCGGGAGAGAGCAGGAGAATTGAGTCTACCGGAATTGCTGGACCGGCTTGAACGGGTATTGACGGGGGGTAGCTCCTTGCACCTCTGTCTTCAGAAACCTGTCGGATCTGAACTACCGGCTCAGCTCAGCCAGCCAGAAAGATGCTGCACAGAACAGTCGATCAATGCCTTGCGACGTCGACGCCGCGCCACCATCGAATCCCTGCCGTAGTTTAGTTGAACACTGCCCGTAGCAGGCTGCGGAAATACCCGAAGCAATCACGAGCGGCTTTCCTCTCGAAGGGGAAGCTGGAGTCGTTTTTTCCACCATCCGGGAATTGATTGGCCGATTCCCGTCTCTGGTGGCGAGTCGGTGCCGTTTTTAGCCCCGATTTAGCTTATTGCGCCGCTTGCGCACGGATTTGTCCCAAGGTGCGCATACGAACCAGGTTGTACGCCGCCATCGTCAGCACAAACATCTGATCCACTTTCTTCAGGCCGCGCACCATCACCTGACGCATGCCCCCAACGGTCTTCGCCCAACCGAACCCCTGCTCGATCAGTTTGCGCTTTTGCTGCGAGATGGCGTAGCCCACACTTTGCGCAATCGCCTCCGGCACCGCCGAATGGCGTCCCGACTTGTTCTGCGCCACATGCGGCGTGACCTTCATGTCCACACAGGCCTGCACGAAGTCCTGGGCATCGTAACCCTTGTCAGCTCCGAGCGTGATCTCACGCGCCGGGTCATCGAGCGCCTGTCTGGCATCGTTAATCATGACCCGGGCAGCTTCGCGCTCGGCATAACCATCAGCGATCGTCACCACGGCGTTGGCCACCAGACCGTGGCGGTTGTCGCTCAAGGTATGGCCCATGTAGCGCAATTCACTGGCCGTGCCGCCTTTACGATAGAGTCGCGCATCAACATCGGTCTTCGACTCATGGGTGTCGTTGCTGCGCTTCTCGCCTTTGAAGTTGCCCCCATCGCCATTGGCCTGGTCGTCATCGTCACGGCGCACAAAGCTCTTATGGCCGGCCCAGGCCTGGATCAGCGTACCGTCAACGCTGAAGTGTTCGCCTGATAGCCAGGCCTTCTGCTGTGCAATGGCCAGCACCTCATTGAAGAACTCGATGACCGCGTCATGTTTAATCAGCCGTTCCCGGTTCTTGGTGAACACGGTCGGCACCCATACGCTATCGTCCATCGACAGCCCAATGAACCAGCGAAACAGCAGGTTATATTGGACCTGTTCCATCAACTGTCGCTCGGAGCGCACGCTGTAGAGCACTTGCAACAGCATCGCCCGCAGCAGTTTCTCCGGCGCAATGCTGGGCCGCCCGCCCTTGATGTCGGCCTCATACATGCGGGTAAACAACGGCTCCATCTTCGCCAGCGCAGCATTGGCCATCTTGCGAATCGCGCGGAGCGGGTGACTCGCAGGAACAAAGTCTTCCAGCTTGCGCATCGTGAACAGGCTCTCGGTGAAGGTATCGGCGCCGCGCATCATCTCTCGGGGTCAGGGCTTCATCACAATAACGTTTCAGCCGTCTCATCCGCTGACCCATCAGCGTCGGTATTTCCGCAGCCTGCTAGTCCTGTATCGCGCGTTCATGCTGAATAGCGCAACGTCCACGCGACACCAATACGCCGGTCTACGCTGGCCGGCGTTGTTGGAATGGCAAGATGCGTCGTGGGAATCGCTGGCCTTCGGCGAATAAGGCCCCGGCGGGCCAGTGGCGGCAATGTCGGTTCAGCTCGCCTGTACCGCCGGCGCCAAACCGGCCCGGCTCCAGAACGCGATGGCGGAAGACGCCAGCAAGAGCACGGCAGAGATCGCCATCGCGCTGCGCACACCACCCATGATGCCTACGCCGGTGCTGCTGGCACCAATGGCGCCGAAGATGGCGACGCCGGTCGCGCCGCCCACCTGGCGCGCCGTGTTCAGCACGGCCGACGCGGCCCCCCCCTGGTGCCGTTCCACGCTCGACAGGATGGACGTCGTCATCGCCGGCACCGCCAGTCCCATGCCGATGGGGATCAGCGCCAGGCCGGGCAGCATATCGAGGAAAGTTGCGTGGTCCGCGATGCCGAACGTGCCAAGCAGCGCGTAGCCGGCGCAAGCGATCAGGCTGCCCGCCACCATGGGCACGCGCAGTCCGGTACGTGCCGACAGGCGCCCACTGGCGATGTTGGAAATGATCGCGGTCCCTGTCAGCGGTAAAAAAGTCAGGCCGGTCTCGAACACTGAATAGCCACGCCCTTTTTGCAGGTAGAAGCTGAGCACGAAGATCACGCCGTAGTAGCAGAAGTTACCCAGCACGCCAAATATCACGGCGCCCGAGAAACGCATGCTATGGAACAGTGTCAGCGGCAGCATCGGCGCCCGCACGCGGCTCTCGACCATCAGGAAGGCGGCGCCGGCGACGAAGGCCAGCACAAAGCCGCCTTGCACCACCAGGCTGGAAAGGCCCCGCGCCTGCACCTCGATTACCGCGCCAATGAAGCCGATCAGTGCGAGCACCGACAGCAGTTGGCCTGGCAGGTCGAAGTGGCGCGATGGTTCCTTCCTCGCCATGGGCGGCACGACGTAATACGTCAGCGCGAAGCCGGCCACGCAGATCGGCACGTTGACCCAGAAGATGCTGCGCCAGCCCGCCGTCGACAACAGCAGGCCGCCGATCACGGGACCGGCCGCGATCGACACACCGCCGGCCGCTGTCCACCAGCCGATGGCCTTGGCCAGCATTTTTTTATCGTGGGAATAGGTGAAATTGAGGATGGCCAGCGAACTGGGCAGCAGCAGCGCCGCGCCCACGCCCTGCATCGCTCGGGCCAGGTTCAACGCCATGGCCGACGGTGCCATG
>JBEKNG010000626.1:0-4017 GCA_049523075.1 Paraburkholderia sp. | reverse complement strand
GCGATCGAACGACTGCTTTCGATGCACCCTGCAACGCCCGACGCCCGACAACAAGCGGAGCACGCGGGACAGTCCTTGCCGGTAATGCTCGCCGCGCTTGCGGTGCAGTCGGCGCAGACGGCGGACGGCTTGTCTGGAGCAGTGAGGCTCGCTCACGGCCTGCATGTCGTCCCGGAGTTCCTCGGCAACCGTGCCCCTCTCGCCGACCCGCACGCCAGAGCGGTGATTGCGGGCCTTGGCATGGAAGACGGCCTGGACAGTCTGGTCGCCCTCTACATCGCCGGCATTTGCAGTATCGGTTATGGCCTGCGCCAGATCATCGAAACCCAGGCGAGCGCCGGCGCGCCGATCGAGCGCGTGGTGATCAGCGGCGGCGCCGGGCGACTCGATCTCGTCAGGCAACTGCTCGCCGATGCGACAGGAAAGCCTGTACTCGCTACGCAAGCGGAAGAGCCCGTGTTGCTGGGTGCCGCGATGCTCGGCGGCGTGGCGGGCGGCCGCTTCGACGACGTGCGCTCGGCGATGGCCAGCATGTCGCAGATCAGCAAGACCTACGAGCCGGATAGAGGCGACATCGCGGCCCTGCACGAGGCGCGCTTTCGCGCGTTCAAGCAGTTGCAGAGCGTGGCCCGAGAAATCCGCTGAACCCTTGACGCCCGCCCGGCGCATCTACCGTTTACAGGAACGAGCGAAAGGTGCTATCCCACGTCTTCGTTGGCATTTCTCACTTCGAACGCACCTTCCGTTTTTATACCGCGCTGGCGGACACGCTGCGCCTGAACCAAAACACCGGCGCGCGGCGCTCACACCGCCGTCACATACTTCGCCACCGGCGACGCGACGCGCGGGGGCGGTGAGTCGATCACCGCGCGCATGCGCTTCACCTCATCCACGGGACTCAGGCCGAACAGCCGCTTGAACTCGCGGCTGAACTGCGATGCGCTTTCATAACCCACCCGCGCCGCGGCGGCGCCCGCGTTCAGACCGTCCTGCACCATCAGCAGCCGCGCGTGATGCAGCCGCGTGGTCTTTACATACTGCATCGGCGAGGTCGCCGTCACACCCTTGAACTGCGCGTGAAATACCGCGAGACTCATACCGGCCTCGCGCGCCAGGGTATCGACATCGAGATCCCCTCGATAATCCGCGTGAATGCGCCGCAACGCCTTGGCGATGCGGCCAAAGTGATGCTGATGCGTGAGCGCCGCGCGGATCGCATCTCCCTGCTCGCCGGTCAGCACGCGATAGCAGATCTCGCGCATGATGGCGGGCGCGAGAATCTTCGCGTCGAGCGGCGACGCCAGCGCTTCCAGCAGACGCTGCACCGCGTTGCTCATGACCGGATCGAGCGGAGTCGAATAAATGCCGCGCGGTTCGGTGAGCGTCGTGCCGTGGGTTTCGTTCAACGCCATCAGCAACTCCGCGACCACCGTCAGGTCGACCCGCACTGAGATGGCCAGAAACGGCTCCTCCACGCTCGCCTCGGTTTCGCACTCAAACGGTAGCGGCACGGACAACACCAGGTACTGCTGCGCGTCGTACAAATAGGTCTGCTCGCCCAGATAGCCGCGTTTGCGCCCCTGGCACACGATCACGATGCTCGGCTCGTAGAGCACCGGCATGCGCGGCATGGGCCGGTTCGAACGCATCAACTTGACGCCCTCCAGACAAGACAGCGTGAAGCCCTCGCTCGGCGCGAGAATATCGAACAGCTCGACCATGCGCTGCTGGGCGGGACTGACGGCAGCGCGGGGCGTTTGAGTTGTTTGCATGACAATGCCTATTGATGCAGCAGAGAATAAGGCTTGAAATTTAACATCAAACCGCCTATAGCGCTCTCCCTCAGGAGAAATAGGCAAACCTTCGAGATATTCAGGTATTCCCCAGGAGGCTCCCGCCGCCTACGATGGGAACCCTGCCGGATCACCCATTCCCGCCGCTGCTGCCCGAGAGGGCGGCAGTCTGTAAGCCGGCCTTCCCGGGGCTCGCCATCCCGTCACACCACCCCGTGGCTGATCCGATGGCCCGCCCGCAGAAGGCCGGTCGAGGGACCCCACCCCGCGATTGACTGCGGCGATCCGGTCCAAGTCAAGGCAAAGCCGCTCTCGCGACCCTGCGTCGCTACAGCCGGCGCCTTGTGCCACCCATTTCATTGCAGGAGCACTCATGACCACGACTTACGCCTATGCTGCGAGCGACGCAAAATCGAAGCTCGCCCCATTCGAATTCCAGCGTCGCGAACTGCGCGCCCATGACGTGCAGATGGAAGTGCTGTTTTGCGGCGTTTGCCATTCGGACCTGCATCAGGCCCGCAACGAGTGGAAGAATTCGATTTTCCCGGTGGTGCCGGGGCACGAAATCGTTGGCCGGGTGACAGCCGTCGGTCCTGACGTCACGAAGTACAAGACCGGCGACCTGGTCGGCGTTGGCTGTCTCGTCGATTCCTGCCGTACCTGCCCGAGCTGCGAAGAAGGCCTCGAACAGTATTGCGAAAACGGCTGGGTCGGTACGTATAACGGTGCCGACCGCGAAACCGGTGACATCACATTTGGCGGCTATTCGACCCAGCTGGTCGTCGACGAAGCATTCACGCTGCGCGTGCCGCAGAACCTCGACCCGGCCGGCGTAGCGCCGCTGCTGTGCGCCGGTATCACCACCTACTCGCCGTTGCGCACGTGGGGCGCGGGTCCCGGCAAGAAGGTCGGCATTGTTGGCCTCGGCGGTCTCGGCCACATGGGCGTGAAGCTCGCACGTGCGATGGGTGCGCACGTCGTGCTGTTCACGACCTCGCAGTCGAAGGTCGAAGATGCGAAACGTCTCGGCGCGCATGAAGTAGTGATTTCGAAGAACCCGGAAGAGATGGAAGCGCATGCGAACAGCTTCGACCTCATCGTCAATACGGTGGCCGCCCAGCACGACCTGAATCCGTTCCTGAACCTGCTGCGCCGCGACGGCACGATGGCACTCGTCGGCGCACCCGAGCACGATCACCCGTCGCCGCAGGTGTTCAACCTGATCATGAAGCGCCGCCGTCTGGCGGGTTCGCTGATTGGCGGCATTGCTGAAACCCAGGAAATGCTCGATTTCTGCGGCGAGCACGGCATTACATCGGATATCGAAATTATTCCGATGCAACAGATTAACGATGCGTATGAGCGGATGTTGAAGAGCGATGTGAAGTATCGCTTTGTGATCGACCTCGACTCGCTCCGGAAGTAACTGCCGGTCGTTTTACCCCAAGGATTTATTCCGGTAGTTCCACAGGTCGTCACGCCGGCGGGTCAAGAGCCCGCCAGCCGTGACGCACGGGCCGCGTCTGTTGCGGCGGCCTGCCCTGCTCCCGCCTCGCATCGACCTGCCGACACGCCTCTCCAACGGGACGAGGTGCGTTGGCTGTACGTCCTTTATTCGAATTGTCCCGCGTATGTACTGTTTGACAGGAGGTGGCCCGTGATTGACCGTATTCAGGCGATGCGCACTTTTATCCGTATCGTCGATACCAATAGTTTCACACGCGCCGCGCAATCGCTGGATATGCCACGCGCGACGGTGACGACGCTGGTTCAGAATCTGGAAGCGCTGCTCGGCACCGCCTTGCTGGTGCGTACGACGCGCAGGCTCAGCCTGACTCCCGAAGGTGCTGAGTACTACGAACGTTGCGCGCAGATCCTCGCCGACATTGACGAGATGGAGGCCAGCCTGCGGCATTCAACCGACCAGTTGAGCGGCCGTCTGCGCGTCGAGATGCCGGGCTCGGTCGCCACCGCGCTGGTGTTGCCGGCGCTCGACGATTTTCATATGCGTTTTCCGAACATCGATCTCGCGGTCGGCGTCAGCAATCGCACGGTGGATCTCGTCGGCGAAGCGGTGGACTGCAGCATCCAGCTCGGCGAGTTGCCGGATTCCGGCCTCGCGGCACGACGTCTCGGCATGCTCGAACTGGTGACCTGCGCCAGTCCCGGATATCTTGATCGCTACGGCATGCCGTCCGATCTCGACGCGCTGGAAAATCACATT
>JBEKNG010000625.1:0-4022 GCA_049523075.1 Paraburkholderia sp. | reverse complement strand
GGGTCGTCTCGAAAAACTGCGGGCTCATCTCCAGCACGTGGTCGTAGACCGCGCGCCGCAAGTCGGCCGTGACCCGCTCGCCCAGCCACGACACCAGGTAGAAACGCAGCGCCGTCGCGCCGGCCAGGACCAGCGACACGGCGAAAAGCGCGAGAAAATAGCGATCGATGTGCGCCCGGTCGCCGCTGGCAAAGCCGCGGTCGATCAGGTATTTGAATGCCACCGGCAACACCAGTGTGGCACCCGCCGACGTCACCAGCGCGAGGAACGCGAGCGCCCAACGCCCGGCATACGGACGCAGGAAGGGAAACAGCGCAAAGAGGGGCGCGACACGCGGCGCGGGTGAAGCGGGGTCTGACATTGGGATTCCCAGCGGCTCGAAGATCACCCCGATTGTGCCAGTCTTGCGGATTCGAGGGCGCCACAACTGAAAGCGCGAGGCCGAGCCGTTCGCGGTCTCGGGACCGTGTTTGCGGGTACGGTTTGGAATGGGCCGTCTGCGGCCGCCTGCGCGCTGCCTGCGCGGCTACCTGACGGGCTTGCCGCGACTGCGCATCCGTATCAAGATCAGGTCGACTCACCTGGAATCCGCCAATCCCATGACAGACCATTCCGACCCGGATCCCGACGCCGATCCCGACAAACTGAAAGGCCCCGGCGGCATGACGTTGCGCCAGATCCACGAACAGGTGCAGATGAGCGTCCAGCGCGACCGCGCAGAGCTGGCAGTTCACCACGCTCCCGCGCCGCCGCAAAGCCGGTGGCTACGTTGGGTGCGCTATGTGTGGGGCCGCAGCGGCCGTCGCTAGCGGTCCCCGTTAGCGGCCAGCGTTTGGGGCTCGCGCTTTGACTTCGCGGTCAGATCAGTCGGACGCAGCCGCCTGCACGAGCGCTACGACGCCATCAATGGCTTTCATCAGGTCTGCAGGCGCCCCATGCCGCGCCTGCAGGTAGCTCGTCGCGTTATATGAGAACCAGACACGGCCGTCGTCGTCCTGCCACACCAGCACCTTGAGCGGCAGATCGAGCGCCGCCGTAGGCACGGCTTGCATCAGCGGCGTCCCGGCGCGCGGATTGCCGAACACGAGCAACTGCGACGGATTCATCGCAAGGCCCGCGCGCTGCGCGTCCGCTGCAAAATCGATGCGGGCGAACAGGACAATCTGCTTCGCTTCGATCAGCGAGGCGAGTCTGTCTGCGGCCTCCTCCACCGAGCGATGCGTGGGCAAAGTGACGATGCCGTTTTCGGCTGCCTGAGTGGACATGGCTCCTCCTGAGATAGGTGCAACGCAAACGGGTACGCACGTAACAGCGTTTTCTCGAGCGCTTGCAGGTAACGTTCGCCATCATCGCATGCCTTGCGCATCTACCCGGCCTCGGCTTCCACTACGGAGAAGCAGACAACGCCTGCGCGACGCGCTCACGCAGCGTCGGCAATACATCAGCTTCGAACCACGGATTGCGCTTGAACCACGCAATGTTGCGCGGTGACGGATGAGGCAATGGAATCACCTGCGGGCCGAAGTCTCGCCACCGCAGGAGGGTATCGGTCAACGTCGTACCGGGTGCTGCGCCGAGTCCGAACCGCTGCGCATATTGTCCAATCAGCAACGTGAGCCTGACAGAGCGCATCTGCGCCAGCAAATCATGGTGCCAGCGTGCGGCGCATTCGGGCCGTGGTGGCAAGTCGCCGCTTGCGCCACGGCCGGGGAAACAGAAACCCATCGGCACGAGAGCAAATTTTCCAGCGTCGTAAAAGGTCGCATCGTCGACGTCGAGCCAGGTGCGCAGGCGAGCACCGCTCGCATCGCTCCATGGAACGCCTGACGCATGCACTCGCGCGCCAGGCGCCTGGCCAATGATCAGAATGCGCGAGCTTTCGGACGCCGCGAGTACGGGGCGCGGGGCGTGCGGCAGCAAGGGCGCGCAGATCGTGCAGGCGCGGATGTCACGCAACAAGGCATTCAGAGGGATTCGCGTCGTAACAGTCATGTGGTGATGGCGTGACAGGAGTGAACGCATTTCCAGGAGGTATCAACCTGGGTATCGATGCACATTGAAGTCGTGCCCGGGAAAGCTATCCTACAAGCGTATCTTCCGGTGACGGTGATAGAGAACGAACCATTCATCGTACGCCGACCCTACAGCGGAATGGTTCTGCTACCGGCAACCTGCTGCGATTCATTGCCATCGTGTCGTCACGTGTGTTGGAGAATGCCATGAAGTCCATGCTCCAAACCCTGCCCGCGGCCGCGCTGGTGGCCCTCGCACTGTGCCTGGCCGCGCCACCGTCTTTTTCCCAGACGGCGCCTGACGTGGTGGGTTCGTGGTCTTTGGTCTCGCTGACCGCCACCCGAAGCGGGAGCGAAGTCGAGGTGCCCGGTCCGCACCCGCACGGCCAACTCATCTTCGGCGGTGACGGCCGCTACGTTCTGGTCGGACTTCGCGCGGATTTGCCAAAGTTCGCATCGGATAACCGGTTGACCGGCACCGCCGAGGAAAACCAACGCATCGTCCAGGGCAACTTCGCGCATTTCGGCACTTATACCGTCGATCGGGCCGGACAAGTGATTGTTTTCCACATTCAGAACAGTACGTTCCCGAATTGGGACGGCGATGTTCAACGGCGCCCATTTACCCTTGACGGAGACCGGCTGACCTACATTACACCGGGGAGTTTCGGATACGGGGCATCGAAAGTTGTGTGGCAACGAATGAAGTAAGCTGTTCCGCGCAACCGCTTCGTCACGGCGCCCTTTCCAGCGGCACGCCGCCAAACGCCTGGCGCTGCGCAAGCGACACGAAGGTCTGGGCATCACGGGCGGCCTGAACGACCGCCGCCATGCCGAAGAATTCATGCGTCGCGCCTTGATAGTTGCGGTGCTCGACCGCGACACCGGCGTGGCGTAATTTTTCGGCGAGTTTTTGGCCATCGGAGCGCAGCGGATCGATGCCTGCGGTGACCACCACCGTAGGCGGCAGGTTCGACAGATCCGCGCTGACCACGTCGATCAACCGGTTGCTCAAATCCCCCTCGTCATTGATCACGTTCTGGACGAACCACAGCATCATTTTCTTGTTCAAAGGCTTCGCATTGCGATTCTCTTCATAGGAGATCGAGACGATGTTGTTACTCGCGACGGGATAGATCAGCGCCTGATGCAACGGCGTCTGCACGCCGGAATCGCGCGCATGGATCGACACGTTAACGGCAAGGTTCGCGCCGGCGCTCTCGCCCATCACCGCAATTCTGCGCGGGTCGCCACCGAGACTGGCGGCGGATTCAACGATCCAGCGCCAGGCCGCGAAAGCGTCCTCGTGGGCGGCGGGCAGCTTATGTTCGGGCGCTTGCCGGTAATGCGCGGACACCACGATCGCGTTGCTCTGCGCCGCCATCGAGCGCGGCGTTGCATCGTAGACGTCCAGATCGGCAATCACCCAGCCGCCACCATGAAAATACAGGATCAGCGGGAACGGCCCCTCGCCGGCAGGCCGATAGACGCGCGCTGGATTGCTGCCGGCCGCGCCCGGGATCTGGATGTCCTCGCTCTGCACCGCCTCCACTTCCAGCGGCAGGCGGGCAGCATGCCCGGCCTGCGTCATCAGCTTCTTCACGGCGTCGGCCGGCGTCGGCTGCTGACGCGCTTCGGCGACGGTGCATTCCTCAATGGGCTTCGGGTTCAGGCTCTTGAACGTGTCGAGCACCGCCTTCATGTCGGCATCGGCATGCGCGGTCGGATCGAGGCCAATCATGCCTTTAAGAGTATCGGCGATTGTCATGCCACTGCTCCGGATAAAACCACGAATCGGGAAGCGGGAACCGGGACCCATACGGGTCCCTTCGAAATCGATCCCTTCGAAACGCCGCGATCAATGAGCCTTCGTATCGCCACTGGCGTTGTTGCCCTGCATGTTGCTCGTATCGTTCGCCGGCTTGGTCGTGGACTTGTGGGTGTGCTTCTTCAGGGTATGCGTCTTCGTAGTCGACGACGTACCACCGGCAGCGCTCATCGCCGCATCGT
>JBEKNG010000624.1:0-4029 GCA_049523075.1 Paraburkholderia sp. | reverse complement strand
AAAAACACGGCTGGACGGCTGCGCTGCTGAATCCGGCGGTCGTGCCGCAGCGTGATCTCAGCCAGTACATCGGTGAGCAGCCGCTTTGGCATGGCGGCGGCACTATTGTCGTCGAGCCGCATCATCTGGACGAATTGCGGGCACTTGGGGTCGCATCGATTACGCGGCCCGAACGCTATTATTTGATAGCGGCCACCGGCGACGAAGTGCTCGATTACCGCGAAATGCTCGCCCACTACCCGGGCGCCCGCACCACGCTAATTGAAGGCAGCGACCACGCCATTAGCGAGTTCGAGCAGTACGTCGACGACGTGCTTGCTTTTTGCGACGCAGAGGATTTAGAACCGCCGGCGCCACGCGCAGCAGCCTGATTCATTGATTCATGCCGCCGGCGCCCAGTTGAGCGCGGCGGACCCACCACCACGAACACGTTGCCGACGCGCGGGCCGAATTCAACCGCCAGGCGCCGCGGCAGATGCAAGTCAGAACGAGAGTATTGAGTGAACGTTTTCTTTGAGGAATCGGGCAGTTTCAAGGCGGGCAGCGTGCTGTCGCGCCAGGGCGATGCCTTCCAGGTCGAGCTGCCGGGCGGCCGGCGCGCGAAGGTGCGCGCCAAAGACGTACTGATCGAATTCGAGAAGCCGAGCGCCGGCGATCTGATCCAGCAGGCGGACGCCGCCGCGCAGGAAATCGATCTGGATTTTTTGTGGGAATGCGCCCCCGACGATGAGTTCCCGTTTGCGACGCTGGGCGCCGACTATTTCGGCGCTTCGTTCGGTCCGGTAGAACGCGCCGCGCTGGTCTTGCGCATGCACAGCGCGCCGGTGTACTTCCGCCGCAAAGGCCGCGGCCAGTATCAGCGTGCCCCGCAAGAGCAACTGAAGTTGGCGCTCGCCGGCCTCGAACGAAAACGCCAGCAAGGGTTGGTCCAGGCGGAGTATGAAGAAGAGCTGAAAGCGGGCCGGTTGCCGGAACCCTTCGCCGGCAAGGCGCTGGGTCTCTTGACCAAGCCCGACAAGAACACCATCGAATACAAGGCGCTCGAAGCTGCAGCGGCGGCGCGTGGCATTTCGCAGGCGCGTTTGATGCTCGAATGCGGCGGTATTCCGTCGGCGCGCGCACTGCATGAAGCGCGTTTCCTGTCGGAATTCTTCCCGCACGGGACGGGCTTTGCGGCGGTGACGGTCGGTGCGTTGCCGGAGGATTTGCCGGAGGCCGAGGTCGAAGCGTTCTCAATCGACGATGTGACCACCACCGAAATCGACGATGCGTTTTCGGTCGAGCACCTCGCCGACGGCCGCGTGCGGATCGGCGTGCATATCGCAGCGCCGGCGCTGGGAATTACGCGCGGCGACGAGATCGACGCGATCGCGCGCACCCGCCTGTCGACGGTCTACATGCCCGGCGACAAGATCACCATGTTGCCGGACAGCGTCGTCGCAGCGTTCACGCTCGCCGAGGGTGGCTTGCGCCCGGCACTGTCGTTGTATGTGATCGTCAATCGCGAAACCCAGGAAATTGTCGCCAGCGAGACGCGTGCCGAGCGTGTGTTCGTGAAAAACAACCTGCGGCACAACACGCTGGACGAACTGGTCACCGAAGAGGCGCTTGCTGCCGGCACCGGCGAATACCCGCACAAGGACGATATCGCGGTGCTGTGGCCATTCGCCCTCGCGCTGTTCGAAAAACGCCAGCAGGCGCGTGCAGGGTACGGCCTGCGCCGCGAAGTGCAGCGCAATACCGATTTCAATTTCTACGTCGAAGGCGAGCACATCAAGATCACGCCGCGTCGTCGCGGTTCGCCGCTCGACACGATCGTCGCCGAACTGGCGATTCTCGCCAACTCGTCGTGGGGCGGGTTCCTGCACGACCACGGCGTGCCGGGTATCTATCGCTCACAGCGGGCCTTCGGGGCGCCGACGGGTCCGAAGCGCACGCGCATGCAGACCACCGCAGCGCCGCACGAAGGTCTCGGCGTGACGCAGTATGCGTGGAGCACCTCGCCGCTGCGCCGCTACGTCGACCTCGTGAATCAATGGCAACTTCTCGCCTGCGTGCAGCATGGCGTGACCGCCAAGCTGGTCGCGCCATTCAAGCCGAAGGACGCCGATCTGTTCGCCGTCGTGCAAGGCTTCGATGACACATATTCGGCCTACGCCGATCACCAGCGCCGCATGGAGTATTTCTGGTGCCTGCGCTGGCTGAAGCAGGAGAACCGGAAGCAGGTGGTGGCCACGGTGGTGAAGGACGATCTGGTTCGACTCGAAGAGATTCCGTTGCTGCTGCATGTACCGGCGCTCGGCGTTCATGCGCGCGGCACGCGTCTGCTGATGGAAGTGATGTCGATCGACGAGCTCACTGTGGAAGCGTCCGTGCGGATGTTGCACGTGCTCGACGCGCCGACGGTCACGAGCGGTACCGAACCCGAAGAAGCTGAAGAAGCTGACGAGGGCGAAGAAGAGCTGCTCGACGCCGCGGACGATTCCGCGAAGAGCGAGGCGGAAGCTGAGGCGGAGGCCGGCACTGAGGCTAATGCAGAGGCTAACGGCAACGGCAACGGCAACGGCAACGGCAACGGCAACGGCAACGGCAACGGCGGCGAAGGCGAAGATGCACCCGCCGGTCAGCACGTCGCGGAGCCGGGGCAATGAGTCAGACGTTCCAGCCCGCTGCGCGTTCGACTGCGCAGGCCGCCGACCGGGCAACCCCGGCCGCCGGCCCGCGCGACCGTTATGCGGTGGTCGGTAATCCGATCGGGCATAGCAAATCGCCGTTTATTCACGCGCGCTTTGCCGAGCAGACTGGCGAGCCGATCGAGTACGCCCATCTACTGGCGCCCATTGATGGTTTCGTGCCACACGTTCGCGCGTTCATCGACGCGGGTGGCCGTGGTCTGAACGTCACCGTGCCATTCAAGCTGGAGGCGCACGCATTGGCCACGAAGCTGTCGCCGCGTGCGTCGGCGGCGGGCGCGGTGAACACCTTGCGCTTCGAAGCGGGCGAGATCCATGGCGACAATACCGACGGCTTCGGCCTCGTGCGCGATATCGAAGTGAACCTGTCCACGCCGCTCAAGGGGGCACGCATTCTGTTGCTCGGCGCGGGTGGTGCCGCGCGCGGCGTGGTGCTGCCGATGCTCGAGCGTGCCCCGCACACGCTAACGATCATCAACCGGACCGCAGCGAAGGCGAACGAACTGGTCAATCAGTTCGGCGAGGCGGCGCGCGAGGCCGGCTGCCGGCTGGCTGGCGGCGGCGTTGCGTCCATCGAGCCGGGTGCTTACGACGTCATCATTAACGCAACGGCCGGCAGTCTGGATGCCGCGTTGCCCGAGTGCGACGACGGCGCGTTCGTGAGCGGCACGCTTGCCTACGACATGATGTATGGCGCCCAGCCGACGGTTTTCATGCAGCACGCGCAAACGCTAGGGGCGCGCGCGGCGGATGGTCTTGGCATGCTGGTCGAGCAGGCGGCCGAGTCGTTTTATATCTGGCGCGGTGTGCGTCCTGAAGGCGCGCCGGTGCTGGCTGAACTGCGCCAGATGCTGGCTGCGCCGAGTGTAGCCTGACCACGATGACGCGAACGAGACGAACTGGCCGGCCGGGACCGACCCGTTGGATTCTTTACGTTGGTGGGGTCGTGACGATTGCCTGGATCGCGACGCAGTTGTTCTACTTCGTGCAGATCGGCATCTGGAACTACGTGAATCCTCAATCCACTGCCTTCATGCGCTCGGACGCGTGGACGCTTTCCCCTGACCGGCCCAATCTGTCGATCCAGCATACCTGGGTGCCGTACGAGCAGATCTCGCGCAACCTCAAGCGCGCGATCATCGCCTCAGAAGACGCGAACTTTGTGAACAACAACGGTTTCGAGACCGACGCCATCCTGCAGGCGTGGGAGAAGAACAAGGCGCGCGGCAAGATCGTCGCGGGCGGTTCGACCATCACGCAGCAACTCGCGCGCAATCTATTTCTCTCGCGTCAGAAGAGCTACATCCGCAAGGGTCAGGAGGTCATCATCACGTGG
>JBEKNG010000623.1:0-4029 GCA_049523075.1 Paraburkholderia sp. | reverse complement strand
CAAGCATTGTTGACGCGTTTGCGGGCTATCGATCCCAACGAGTTACGCCCGCGCGACGCGCTGGACCTGCTCTATGAACTGCACGGCCTGGCCGCTGCGCCGGATGCAGATCATTGATCGGCACCACGTCCTGCGGCGTCCGCGCACCCTGTGCGCGGCGCTCGCCATCGCGCTGATCCTGACGGGCGGCGTGTCGCCGCATGTGCAGGCGGCGTCGGTTCGGTATACCTTCGCGGTCATTGCCGCCACGCTTCAAAGCCCTGCCGATGAGGCGCCGACCCAGCGGCTGATCGACGCGATCGGCCGCAACCGCGACGTGTCGTTCATCGTCTACGACGGCAATCTGAAGGGGGCGAAGGAAGCCTGCCGCGACTCGCTGTACGAGCAGCGCCAGGCATTGCTGGAAGCGGCACGTCCCGCGCTGATCTTCATTCCGGGCCAGCATGACTGGACCGATTGCGGCACAACTGAAGCAGGTGGCTTCGATCCAGTCGAACGGCTCGACCAGTTGCGCCAGACGCTATTTGCGGATGCTTCATCAATGGGGCAAAACCCGCTGGCCGTGTCGCGCGAGAGCGAAATCTCGCGCTTTCGGCCCTATCGGGAAAACGTGCGCTGGCAACTCGGCGACACGGTGTTCGTCGGTCTGAACGCGCCGGATCCGAACAATCACTATCTGACGGCCGGCGGGCGCAATGGCGAGTTCGAAGATCGCGTCATTGCCAATGCGTTCTGGCTCGAACACGCAGCCGAGTATGCGAAACGGCGTGACGCGCGCGCAATTGTGGTCTTCATTCAAGGCGACCTGGACCCGGAACGCTACGAGCGGCCGGACCGTTTTGCCTGGTTGCGCTTCGCCCGCAACTCGCATCGCGATGGCTTTCTGGAACTCAAGCGCAGCCTCGTCAAGGTCGCCGAGATTTTTCGCGGCCCGGTCCTGTTGATCCATTGCGACGACCAGCGCGCAACCGGCGGCTTTGTGATTGACCAGCCGTTACGCAACGACAAAGGCGAGGTGGTGACGAACCTCACGCGCATCGCCATCGCGCCGCGTAACCGTCTTGATCAGTGGATTCAGATTGAAGCAGATATGACGCGCCGGCCGCCATTCCGCGTGAGTGTGCGCGACGTGCCGAAAAATCTGCCGTTGCTGCCGGTCCAGCCGACGCAGCCGGCACAGGCCGTACAACCCGCGCAGTCTTCCGACGAGGCCACGCCCACTTTGCCCGCGCCGCCCGCGCTGAATCAGTCGCTGAACCCGGCGTCGAACCTGCCGCCGCTGCTGCCAAGCACACCGCAGCCGGAGACGCCGGTTGGCCAGCCGCTCAGCCCGCCGGTTGAAGGCGAGGCGCCGGCCACGAATGGCATGCCTGGTACGCCTGGCACGTCCAACCCAACCGGCAACCCCGGCACTCCCGCCAGCTCAGTGCAGCGTGGGCCCTGACGGCTCTTCGTCGGCTTCGTCGTCATCCTCGTCGAGCACTTCCAGGCCATCCGCGCCGTGGGCATGCTCGTGCTGGATTTCATCTTCGGTTGCCGGGCGCACGTCCTTAACCGTTAGCGCGAAACGCAAGGCCATGCCGGCCAGCGGATGGTTGCCGTCGAGCACCACCTTGTCTTCCGCCACGTCGGTGACGACATAGACCAGCGAGTCGATATCCTCGTCGCCTTCTTCCGGAGTGCCTTCGAATTGCATACCGACTTCGAGCGGTTCGGGGAAGCGATTGCGCGGTTCGATCTTCACGAGATCGGGATCGTATTCGCCAAACGCGTCTTGCGGCTCGAGCTGGATCTGGGTCTCGAATCCAGCCTCATGGCCGTCGAGCTCTTCCTCGATCTTGGGGAACGTGCCATCATAGCCGCCGTGCAGATAGACCATCGGCTCGTCGCTTTCTTCAATCAGGTTGCCCTGCGCATCCGACAGCTTGTAAGCGACCGACACGACGGTGTTCTTTGCAATTTTCATTCGATTCTCCAGAATACAACTCACATTATACGATGCCCAAGCGGCCCCTTGATCACCCGGCGCACGCAGCTTCTACGCGGATTTCTTCGCCGGTTCTGCCGCCCTCGCCCGACGCGCCGACGCCGCTGCTCGGCAATCTCACTCCGTCGCAATTCATGCGCCGGTACTGGCAAAAGAAACCGCTGCTGATTCGTCAGGCGATCCCAAACGTCGCCGCGCCGCTCTCGCGCGACGAACTGTTCGATCTCGCCGATCAGGACGAAGTCGAAGCGCGCCTGATCACGCACTTTCGCAATAAATGGCAACTGGAACACGGCCCGTTCGCGGCTGACGAATTGCCTTCGGTGAAGCAGCGCGCCTGGACACTGCTGGTCCAGGGTGTCGACCTGCACGACGACCGCGCCCGCGCCCTGCTCGACCGGTTCCGCTTCGTGCCGGACGCGCGCCTCGACGATCTGATGATCTCCTACGCTACCGATGGCGGCGGGGTCGGCCCGCATTTCGATTCGTATGACGTCTTTCTGCTGCAGGTGCACGGTAAGCGCCGCTGGCGGATCAGCGCGCAACGCGACCTGTCGCTGCGCCCCGGCGTGCCATTGAAAGTTTTACAAAATTTCGAGCCAGAAGAAGAGTGGGTGTTGGAGCCGGGCGACATGCTGTATCTGCCGCCGCACATCGCCCACGACGGCGTGGCCGAGGGCGAGTGCATGACCTGCTCGATCGGCTTCCGCGCGCCCGCCTCGCGGGAACTCACCGCGCAGTTTCTGTATCATCTCGCCGAGCGTGGAGAAAGCGACGACCACGAGGAGCAGGCGCCGCGGCTCTACCGCGACCCGCAGCAGCCTGCCGTGGCGCATCCGGCCGAGCTCCCGGTTGCGCTGGTCGAACGCGTAGGCGCGATCCTTGCTCAAATCAAATGGGACGAAAAGGACATCGCGTCCTTCCTCGGCACTTATCTGAGCGAACCGAAGCCGAGTGTGGTCTTCGATCCGCCCAAACAACCGCTTGATGAAGCGCGTTTTATTCGACGCGCTTCAAACTTCGGTCTTCGCCTCGACCGCAAGTCGGTTTTGCTGTACAACAGCCGCTTTTTCTTCTTGAATGGAGAAGAAAATCGGCTCGCAGGTCTGAAAAAGTGGTTGATTGAATTCGCTGATAGCCGGTGTCTGAGTGCGAAACGCTTTGTAACACTCTCAGACGATTCATCGGTGACAGCATTGCTGCACGAGTGGTATTGTGCGGGCTGGATACAAGTGGGCGAGCCTGTCTGAGGCTTGTCTGCCTGTTATGACGTAACGTGAAATTTTGTATGAGAAAGACAACGTATTGACCCCGGATTTGTCGACGGTCGATACGAAAGTGCATATAATTTCCGCCCAAGCCGTAGGGAAGATTCACGCTCTTGAGAAGTGCGTCTCCACCAGCGGCCCAGGTCGGTGTTGGAGCACATTACCGGTATTATTTTGCGCTGTTGCTTACCTTTAACCATAAAAGGACGTGATCATGAAGAAATCCCTCCTCGTAGCATCCCTGTTGGCAGCTGTGGCACTGGCTGCATGCAACAAGAGCAGCGACCAAGCAGCTGCCCCGGCTAGCGATGCATCAGCTGCTTCGGCACCTGCTGCTGCTTCGGATGCAGGCGCTGCTGCTTCGAGCGCTGCTGCTGCGAGCGACGCTGCTGCTTCGGCTACTACTGCTGCTTCGGACGCAGGCGCTGCTGCTTCGGACGCTTCGGCTTCGGCTGCTGCTCCGGCTTCGGGCGCAAGCCAGTAAGCTGTCGTACAGGGTTCGCCTCTGGGCGAAAACTACACCAGCAGGTCAACCCGATCTGCTGGTGTAGTAAAGCAAAACGCCACGGATTCACATCCGTGGCGTTTTGCCATTCTGAGCCCGATTTTTTCGGTTCAGTGTGTTCAGGCCATTTGTTTCAGGCCAGCTCTCTCAAGCCGACCTTCCCGACCTTCCCAACCTGCCCCGTTCTGTTCAGCTCGAGCTTCCGCTCGCGGGCGACGCCGTGTGCTCTTCGAAGAACTCGCGCACCACGTCGATCTCCCGGGTCCGCT
>JBEKNG010000622.1:0-4045 GCA_049523075.1 Paraburkholderia sp. | reverse complement strand
CCCTCCATGGTTTCGACCACGCGTGACACCACGGTGCCACCCTGTTCCGCCACCTGGGCAGCCTGTGCTGCGAGCTGGTTGGCCTGACTGGCATTGTCGGCATTCTGGGTGACGGTGGAGGTCAACTGCTCCATGCTGGCTGCGGTTTCCTCGAGCGAAGCGGCCTGCTCTTCAGTGCGCTGCGACAGGTCCTGGTTGCCCGCCGCAATCTGATGCGTGGCGGTGGCAATCGAGTCGGCCGAAACCTTGATCGTGCTGATCGTCCGTGTGAGTTGCTCCTGCATGCGCTTCATCGAAAACAGCAGGCTCGAGCGGTCGTCCGGCGCGGTCTTTACCACGGTAGTCAGATCGTTACTGGCAATCTGGTTGGCAATCTCAGCCGCGTAGGACGGCTCGCCGCCCAATGAGCGGAGGATGCCGCGGTTGAGCAGTAACACCATGGCCGAGAGCGCACCGGCCAGCACCGCCAGGACCCCGAGGCTCTGGAACAGCGCAGAGCGGAATGCCGCATTGATGTCGTCGACGTAAATCCCCGTCTGGAGAATCCAGTCCCACGGCTGATAGGTCACGCTATAGGAGATTTTTGGCGTGGATTCTGTGGCACCGGGCTTCGGAAACGCATATGAGATAAAACCCTGACCATCGCGCTTGACGAGATCCACCGTGTCTTTGTAGAGCCGAACACCGTTCGAATCCTGGTAGTCGCTGACGTCTTTGCCATTCAGCTCCGGGCGCGTGGGATGCATCAGGATCGTTGGCTGGGAATTGAAGATCGTGAAATAGCCGTATTCGCCGTACCGCATGTTGCGGATGCTGTCCATGGCCCGCTTCTGGGCTTCGGCCAAGGGCATCGAGCCGGCGGCCGCCTGATCACCAAAGGTCTTGACGACAGTCAGCGCGATCTCCGACGCGTGTTTCAGGTCTTCCTTGCGCTCGTCCAGCCGCACCTCTCTCCCATGATAGGCGCTATAGATGGAGATTCCAGCGAGACACAGCAGGCTCAGGACCAGAGGCAGCCAGAGCTTCTGGACAAAGGATAGCTTCATATACTCGCGTGGCTCTCGTATTTAGGGAAGCGAATCGGAGAAAGCGCCAAGCCCACCTGACCAGGTGTGCACCGGCAGAATACTTGCATATAACGGCATAAAATCCGCTGGCAGTAGGGCTCAATGCGAAACTCTGTTTTGCTGACAGTAAAAACGAGTGGCTACGCGTTGCTTAACTGCTCAGGAAGGCGGTTGACGTCTGCTTATCAGTGCGTCGCCCTGGTGCTTCCACCTTGAGCGATCGTCGGGCGTTCCGTTTTCGGCGAACTCGAGCAACGCGCCCAGTAGTTCGCCCAGATCCTTCCCTTCCAGGACCGTCCAATCGATCAACGCACCCTTCAATATCGCTCGGTGATTCCGCGTCTTGCGTTCGGTCAGTTTTTCCTGGTCGATGATGCGCGAGGCGCTGTTGCGCGCTTTCTCCGCCCGCTCTGCGGCTTTCTCAGCCTTGACGAGGGCCGCGAGTTTGCGTTCGTCGTGAGTTGTCCGTGGCCATTTGTCGGCCAGCATCAGCAACAGGCGCTGATGGTCGTTGAGTGTCTTGAGACTGCGCAGAAGCACCAGTCGTTCGTTGATCCACTGATCGGTCATATCGTGCTCATGGCGGTATAAAAGCTATCTCATCCTTGCGCGATTAATTCACTCCCGGGGGCGATCTTTCCCGGTGAATTCGCCTGCGCATCGGTGACCTTCTCTCGGTAGTAGAAGGGTACTCATACTGGCTCGGTGGTGAACGAACAGTTGACACCATCGAGCGAGATAACAGTTGCAAACTGCTCGGTCATCGTTGCCCAGAATCTGCTTAGCCTTGATGCGGTCAACAATACCGGCGTGAAAGAACTGTGCACTGCCTCTTCTAGCCGTTCTGTATTCGATTCATCGTTCAGGCATGGGCTATCCTCGGAGAGCCGGTAGCTGTCCCCGGGCATCCGGTTTTGCCCCGGCCACCGGTCCGGAGCCTTTTTTATCCGCGTCACGCAACTGGGTAGGGAACGCCGTCAACAGTGCTCAGCGTAGTCGCGATTTTCCGCGGCAAACGGCCACAGACATCACGCTTTCCGCTAAAGTTTTTCCGAATTGCGCCGCTATATAGGCAGCAGCTAAATTAAAATTGCTGGCACATTAAATCTACATTTCGTCTTTCTTTCAACAAAACATAGCATTACTAACTAGAAAGTTTGATTGCGCAAGGGAATGAGAAGAGCATGTACGCAGCACCGTTTCCATGGGCCCGCAATCTCCGGTTAGCCCTGCCTGCGTTGGTGGCGACGACGCTCGCGTATGTGGCCAGTTATGAACTCAGAACCATTGACGGCGAAATCTCGCCGATCTGGCTGGCCAATGCGGCGTTGCTCGCGCCGCTGATCGTTGCAAGACGCAGGCAGCGCTACGCGGTGTTGGCCGGCGGAGCGCTTGGCAATCTCGTCGCCAGACTATTGGTTGGCCATGGTCTAAGCGTTTCGCTTGCCGATTCATTCGCCAATCTCCTGGAGGTGGTGATCGCGTTGAAATATGCTCCATGTATTTTGACGGTCACTGATCTGATCCGACTAAAACCGCTGGTAAAGTTCCTCCTGGGTGGCCCACTGTTTGCACCTATGGTGTCCGGGCTGTTTATTGCGCTCTTGCAAGCCGGCCAACCGGGCGGCTCAGAAATACTGGCCCTGGTGAACTGGTTTGCCTCGCACGCGTTAGGTCTCGCGATCTTTACGCCGGCTGCCGTGGCCTTCTGGACGGGAGAAGTTTCCCATCTGCTGCACGCAGGGCGTCGCAGGAAGAATGGCTTGCTGTTGCTGCTGGTTTGCGTCGTCACGATAGGCGTTTTTGGGCAAAACCGGTTCCACATGCTGTACTGGGCGCTTCCGCCCATTGCGCTGCTGGCATTTCAGGCGGACGTCTCCGCGGTTCTGGTTGGCCCATTGATGTATCTCGCGATTGCCGTGTGGTTCACCATGCATGGCTCGGGTCCATTCTGGATTGAGCGCTACGGCAGCATGCAGGCCCGCATCCTCGCCCTGCAACTCTACCTCGTGGCCGCGCTGGCCATCGCGCTGCCTATCAGCGTCGCCCAGGCGCAGCGGGATCGCCTGATTGCGCGGCTTCGCGACGGCGAGCGACGATACCAGGTACTAGCGGAGAACGCGACCGATATCGTGATGAGCATGGGGCCCGACGGTAGGATCATCTACGTTTCGCCACGCGTTATTCCAGTGCTGGGTTATGCACCCGAGGATCTCATCGGCGTGTACTACTCCGAACTCGTGCTGCCAGACGATCGCGATGCAATGGTCACCGCCATCGGGAGTCTGACAGTGGCAGAGGCCGAGGTTTCGCGGGACAGCCGCCTCAGGCGTCCGGACGGTCAGGATCGCTGGATAAAAACGTATCTCCGGCTTGTCGTCGACCCGTTCTCCGGCAAGCCGGAGATGCTGACGGCCACGGTTCGAGACATTACGGAGCGCAAGACCGCCGAGCAACGCGTCGCGGACGAGCGAAGGGAATTGCATGGACTGGCCTTCCGGGATGGCCTGACGGGGTTGTTCAACCGGCGGCATTTTGACCGCGAGCTGGAACGGGTATGGCGTCAGCGCGCGCAAGCAGACAGCCAGAGCCCTGTTGCTGCGATCATGATCGATATCGATGCCTTCAAGAACTATAACGACCACTACGGACATCAGAGCGGCGACGAGTGCTTACGTCGAGTCGCACAAGCCATTGCTTCTGCGGCAAGGCGCCCGACGGACGTCGCGGCCCGGTATGGTGGCGAAGAGTTTGCGCTGATCCTGGCGGATACCGATCAGCACGGGGCGCTAATCGTCGCTGAGCGTATTCGGACAAGCATTGAAAGCCTGCGGATTTCACATCCGGCTTGCCCGAGCGGCATCGTGACCATTAGCGTAGGCGTGGCTGCGCAACGACCGGGCCACGACGGTGACGGGCGCGCCCTCGTGGCGGCCGCAGACAGGGCGCTCTACGGCGCCAAGCAGCGCGGACGAAAC
>JBEKNG010000621.1:0-4046 GCA_049523075.1 Paraburkholderia sp. | reverse complement strand
AAGGAGAACGGGTTTTCCATCGCATCCAGCTTCACAAAGCCCGTTGCGTCCGGAACGGGATAGCTCGTCATCGCGAGCACATCGCGGCGAATAATATCTTGAGGTGTCGTCATGAATGGGCGGACCAGCCCGCACAGCGGACCGGTCGTGCGAGGGCGGCGCGAGAGCCAGCCCGGTTGGTCAATGTAGGTATTGCGCCAGCTTTCTTACGCCTGACTGGCGCGGTCAGCCGTTCTGCTTCATCCGGTATTCGGCGCTGCGGGCATGCGCCGGCAGTCCTTCGCCATACGCGAGCTCCGCGGCGATCTCGCCGAGCGTCTGCGCGCCTTCCGCGCTGACTTCGATCACGCTTGAGCGCTTGAAGAAATCATAGACGCCGAGCGGCGAGGAGAACCGTGCGGTACGCGACGTAGGCAGCACATGATTCGGCCCCGCGCAGTAGTCGCCAAGGCTTTCGCTGGTGTAGCGGCCGAGGAAGATGGCGCCAGCATGACGGATCAGCTTGCCCCATTGGTGCGGCTCCAGCGCGGAAATCTCGAGGTGTTCCGGGGCGATGTCGTTGGCGATCGCGCAGGCTTCCGTCATGTCGCGCACCTTGATCAGCGCGCCGCGCCCTTCCAGCGAGGCGAGGATCACGTCCCGGCGCGGCATGGTCGGCAGCAGTTCGTTGATCGCGTCATGCACGCGGGCAATGAAGGCATCGTCAGGGCACAGCAGGATGGATTGCGCGAGCTCGTCGTGCTCGGCCTGTGAGAACAGGTCCATGGCGACCCAGCGCGGATCGGTGGTGCCGTCGCACAGCACCAGGATCTCCGAGGGACCGGCGATCATGTCGATGCCAACCGTGCCGAACACGCGGCGCTTGGCCGAGGCGACGTACGCGTTGCCCGGGCCGCAGATCTTGTCGACCGCGGGCACGGTAGCGGTGCCGTAAGCGAGCGCGCCGACGGCCTGCGCGCCGCCAATGGTAAACACGCGGTCAACCCCGCCCAGCAACGCGGCTGCCAGCACCAGCGGATTCTTCACGCCATCCGGCGTCGGCACGACCATGACGATTTCGCGCACGCCGGCCACCCGCGCCGGAATCGCGTTCATCAACACCGACGACGGATACGCGGCCTTGCCGCCCGGCACATAGATACCGGCGCGGTCCAAAGGCGTGACCTTCTGGCCGAGCACCGTGCCGTCCGATTCGGTGTACTGCCAGCTATGGCTGCCGCATTCGATCTTCTGCTTCTCGTGATATCCGCGCACGCGTGCGGCGGCGGCCTCGAGCGCAGCGCGGCGGCGCGGATCGAGCCCTTCCAGTGCGGCTTCGAGTTCCGACATCGGCAATTCGAGCGCGGCGATGCTCGACGCCGCGAGACGATCGAAGCGGTTGGTGTACTCAAGTACCGCAGCATCGCCGCGCGTCTTCACGTCGGCCAGAATCTGCGCGACTGAGCGCTCGATTGCTTCGTCCTCGCTCGCCTCGAACGCGAGCACCGCGTGCAACGCCTTCTGGAATTCGGGAGCGCTGGAGTCGAGTTTGCGAATCTTGATAGACATGCTGGTATCCATTTCGGTAAGGCGCGCCTGATGCCCTTCAAACAGCATCAGGCGGCATCAGGCACCTTCAGGCGCTCTCAGGCCGCCGCATCGGCACGCCGCGACGCGCGTTCGAACGCGCCGAGGAACGGCCGTAGCGCGGCGCGCTTGAGTTTCAGCGCCGCCTGGTTCACGACGAGGCGCGACGAGATCTGCATGATCTCTTCCACCTCGACAAGATTGTTTGCACGCAACGTGCCGCCCGAGCTGACCAGGTCGACGATCGCGTCGGCGAGGCCTACCAGAGGCGCGAGTTCCATCGAACCGTACAGCTTGATCAGGTCGACGTGCACACCCTTCGCGGCGAAATGCTGGCGCGCGGTTTCCACATATTTGGTTGCCACCCGCAGACGCGCACCCTGGCGCACTGCGTTCTCATAATCGAAGCCCGCCGCCACAGCGACCGACATCCGGCAACACGCGATGTCGAGATCGACTGGCTGATACAGCCCGCTGCCGCCATGCTCGAGCAGCACGTCCTTGCCCGCCACGCCGAAGTCGGCCGCGCCGTATTCGACGTAGGTCGGCACATCGGTGGCGCGCACGATGATCACGCGCAGGTTCGCATCGGTGGTCGGCAGGATCAGCTTGCGCGAGGTTTCCGGGTCTTCGGCCACCTCGACGCCGGCTGCTTTGAGCAGCGGCAACGTCTCTTCGAAGATACGCCCTTTCGACAGGGCGAGCGTGAGCGGCGCGCTCACCGCCGTCGAGGACGAGGTTTGCGGCAGCGCGCTCATGCCTGGCTCCCCGCAATGCGGCGCACCTTCGCGCCCACGGCCGTCAGCTTCGACTCCATGCGGTCGTAGCCACGATCGAGGTGATAGATGCGGTCGATCAGCGTCTCACCGTCGGCGCACAGGCCGGCGATCACGAGGCTCGCCGAAGCACGCAGGTCAGTGGCCATGACTTTGGCGCCCGACAGCTTGTCGACGCCGTTCACAAGCGCCGTGTTGCCGTCGATCGTAATGCTGGCGCCGAGCCGGTTCAGCTCCTGGACGTGCATGAAGCGGTTTTCAAAGATCGTCTCGACCACTTGCGACGTGCCGTTGGCAATCGCGTTGAGCGCCATGAACTGTGCCTGCATGTCGGTCGGGAACGCGGGGTACTCGGAAGTGCGCACGCCCACGGCATGCGGACGCTGGTCCATGCGCACGCGCATCCAGTCGTCGCCTTCCTCGATCGTCACACCGGCTTCGCGCAGCTTTTCCGTCACGGCTTCGAGGATCAGCGGACGAACGCGGCGCAAAATCACGTCGCCACCCGCGGCCGCAACGGCGCACAGGAACGTGCCTGCTTCGATACGATCGGGAATCACCGTGTGCTTCGCGCCGTGCAGCCTGTCGACGCCCTGGATGACGAGACGGTCCGTGCCGATGCCTTCGATCTGCGCGCCCATTTCGACGAGCAGGTGCGCGAGGTCGCCCACTTCCGGCTCACGCGCGGCGTTCTCGATCACGGTCTCGCCTTCGGCCAGCACCGCGGCCATCAGCAGATTTTCGGTGCCGGTGACGGTGATCATGTCGGTCACGATACGCGCGCCCTTCAGGCGCTTCGCGCGAGCTTCGATAAAGCCGTGCTCGATCGTGATTTCCGCGCCCATCGCCTGCAGGCCCTTGATATGCTGATCGACCGGTCGTGCGCCGATGGCGCAGCCGCCCGGCAGCGACACCTTCGCCTCGCCGAAGCGCGCGAGCAGCGGCCCGAGCACGAGGATCGAGGCGCGCATCGTCTTCACCAGTTCATACGGTGCGACGAGGTTGTCGACCTTCGACGCGTCGAGCGATACCCGCGCCGCGCCCGCTTCGGTCCGCACACCCATCTGGTTGAGCAGCTTGAGCGTGGTACGCACGTCCTGCAGGTCAGGCACGTTCTCCAGATGCACCGGCTCCGCGCTCAGCAAGCCGGCGCACAGGATCGGCAACGCGGCGTTCTTCGCCCCCGATACGACGATCTCACCGGCCAGCCGCTGGCCGCCTTCAATGACGAGTTTGTCCATACCTGTCAGTTCCTGATCGATCCGGCTCTGTACCGGAGCTGCATTGCTTTCCGCGGCGGCGCCGCTACCGGCCTCGCGCCTGTCTTGTGTAATTCGCACTAACGTTCCAGATTACGCGTTTTGCCATTCGGCGGGCGTCAGCGTCTTCATGCTGAGCGCGTGAATTTCTTCGCGCATGCGGTCGCCGAGCGCCGCGTACACGAGTTGATGACGCTGGATCAGCCGCTTGCCTTCGAAGCTCGAAGACACGATGGTCGCAAAGAAATGCTGACCGTCGCCTTCGACTTCGAGATGCTCGCAGGCGAGCCCAACCGCGATGTATTGCTTGACCAGTTCTGGAGTCGGCAACATGAGAAAGCTCCTCGTCAGTGGCGCAGTTTGTAGCCGGAGGCGAGCATGCGCATCGCCACCACGGCCAGCACTACGAAGAAACCGGCGACGATGGCCAGGCTCACGAGCGGAT
>JBEKNG010000620.1:0-4064 GCA_049523075.1 Paraburkholderia sp. | reverse complement strand
GAGAGCCGCCTCGGCTGGCGTGCGCCGTGGTTTGGGAGACGAATTGGCAGGGTAGCGTAGCTCGCATTTAAACGGCATTGAGCTGGAAGGCGATCATTGCGTCAGCCGGCATAGGCTTGCCGAACAAGTAACCTTGCATCACCCGTCCGCCCAGGGCAGTCAGCATTTCGCACTGTGATTCGGTTTCGACGCCTTCCACCACGCACTCGAGCCCGAGGTTTCTGCAGAGATCCATCACCGACCGGATGATCTTGGCGGACGCAGCGTCCGTATCGACCTCGGCCACAAAACTGCGATCGATCTTGATCGTGTCGAAGGGCAGCCGGTGGACATAGCTCAGGCTCGAGTAGCCGGTTCCGAAGTCGTCGAGCGACACGTGGCAGCCCACCTGCTTGATCAGCGACAACGAGGCGCGCGCCTGCTTGAAGTCGCGCGTCACGGCCGTCTCCGTGATTTCGAAATGCACCCGCTCCGCATCGGTCGGGCTTTCCTGCACGATATCGAGCAGCTGGCGGGCGCGCGGCACCGACGAGATGTCGAGGGCCGAGAGGTTGAACGAGAGATACATGTGGGCGGGCCAGTTGGCGGCTTCGGCCAGTGCCTTGCGCAACAGCACCTCGGTGACCACGCGGATCAGATCGGTACGCTCGGCGATGCGGATAAACTCTTCCGGCCTGACCTGGCCGAGCTTCGGACTGCGCCACCGGCCGAGGGCTTCGAAGCCGACCGCACTGCGCGTGGCGACGTCGTAGATTGGCTGAAACTCCAGATAGAGTTCGGCGTCGAGGTTCGCGGCCTTGAGCTCCTGTGCCACCAGACTGGCGCGCCGTACGCGGTGTTCGTGCTCGGCAGAAAATACCACCGCGGTGCCGCGGCGGCTCTCCTTGCCGACGTAGAGCGCCGCATCGGCGCGCTCGAAAATTTCCGCCACGCTGACGCTCGCGGGCGGCAAGCCAGCCCAGCCGATCGTGCCCGACAACTCCGCCGTGTTACCGCCTACCGTGTAAGGGCGGCTCAGCCGCGCGCAAAGCGTCTGCCCGAGACGGTCGAGTTCGTCTTCGGTGAGGCGCCGTTGAATGATGATGCCGAATTCGTCGCCGCCCAGTCGCGCAAAGAAAATCGCCGGGTCGGCCAGTTCCAGAAGCCGTGCGCCGACTTCCCTGAGCACGAGGTCGCCGCTCGCGTGGCCATAGATGTCGTTGACCTGCTTGAATCCGTCGAGGTCGATCAGGCCCATGTGAAAGGGGGCGGTCTCGCCGGTGCCTTGCTCGGCCAGCGCGGTTAGCGACGAGAAGAAACTGCGCCGGTTCGGCAGGCTCGTAAGGCTGTCGATATTGGCGAGGCGGAAGTTGTCGTCGCTGAGTTTCTGTGTGACGGCCTGGCTTGCCAGCAGTGCGCGCGTCGAAGACACGAGGCTCGCGAAGTTACGGTAGTAGAGGTGAACGATAAAGGCGAGGGCGACCCCGACAAACAGCATGTCGACCGCCATGGCGATAAAAACCGGCCGGCTCGCAGCCAGCAGGACGATCGTGAAAGAACCGATCACGATCGTCAGCAGCAGAAGCGCGGCGGCACGCAGATGCATCAGGCAGAACACGCATCCCACCACCGTGGTCGCCATGTAGAACGCCACCTGGGCCTGTTCGTAGGCGGGGCCGTAATGGAACAGTAGTACTGCCCACGTCGTGAAGGCGATGCCGATTACGCCGGTGAGCCAAAAGGTCTTGCGCAATTCCGGCACGGCTTTCTCGTGGGTCAGCGTCTGGTGCCGGAAGAACCACCACCGCACGCAACGAATCAGGCAGACGGCGCACAGGGTGGCGGGTATATCGATGACGAGCCACGCGGGCGCGCACGCGAGGTGCGTGACGGCCACGGCCATGGTGTTGACCACCAGCATGAAGTAGAGCAGCGGGATTTGGCGGCCGAATGCCTCCATCTGCGAGCGCACCAGCTCTGGATCGGTGCCGTCGACCGTGAACGCTCCCTTTATTCGAGCTACCGAAACCATCAGTGCCCCTAGCCTGGATTTAGATGCAAGACCTTATATCGGCATTTTCTCTGAACATCTTCAGCGTTTATTCGCGTTGGAGCGCAAATAGCCGAGGCGTTTTGTGAAGGGGCAGTCACGCAAACGTTGTCGTGCTATTTCGGAGACCTTGCCACCTGTGCTGCGCGGCTCACGCAAGCTCAGACGGTGTCGTACGCTTGCGCTGACGCATCAGCGTGTCGCGGTAGACGCCCGGCTGCTTCGCGAGCTCCGCCGGCGAGCCGTCCTGGGTAACTCGACCCCGGTTGATCACCAGGATCCGGTCGAAGGTTTGCAGGGTGGATAGACGGTGGGCGATGGCGACCACTGTGCGGTTCTGCATCAGCCGTTCGAGCGCAGACTGAATCGCTGCTTCCGATGCCGAATCGAGCGACGAGGTCGCTTCGTCGAGCAGCAGAATTGGCGAATCCCTGAGGATGGCGCGTGCAATGGCGATTCTCTGCCGTTGGCCGCCTGATAGCCGGGTGCCGCGATCGCCGGCGATGGTGTTGAGGCCGTCGGGCATCGCGGCGATGAAGTCGAGGCAATTGGCGTCCTCACAGGCGCGTCGCACGTCGGCCTCAGAGGCTTTCGGCACGCCGTAACGGATGTTCTCGAGCAGCGTGCGGTGAAACAGCGAGGCGTCTTGCGGTACGACCGAAATCGCGGCCTGCAGGCTGTCGAGGCTGACCTTGGCGATGTCCTGACCCGAGATCGTGACACTTCCCCCCGCCGGTTCGTAGAAGTGCTGGATCAAGGCGAGGATGGTCGATTTGCCGGCGCCCGATGGGCCAATCAGTCCGACCCGCTCGCCGGCCCGGATTTGCAGGTTCAGGCCATTGAGCACCGGCCGTCGGCCAGGATAAGCGAAGGTCACGTCCCTGAACTCGATCGTGGCGTCGCTCACCTGCAGCACCGGCGCGTCGTTGTGCTCCGGCATCTCGTGCGGCGTCAGCAGGATGGCCGAGGCTTCGCCGAGGCGAGCCACGTGCTGGGTGAGGTCCACGAAAGCCACGGCCAGGTCGCGGGTACCATGCAGGATCGCAAAGCCGAGCGAGCTGATCAGCACCACATCGCCGGTGGTGGCGCGATCCACGCTCCAAAGCCATAGGGTCCAGCCAAGCATAGCGGCGGAGAGCAGCGCGGTGGCGAGCGCGTGCAGCAGGCGTAATTTTTCCAGGTAAAGCAGGCTGCGGGTACGCGCCTGGGTTTCGGTGGAGAGGCGCTCGTCGAAGCGGCGCCCTTCCGACCGGACGGCGCAGAACGCCCGTACCAGCCCCATGTTGCCGATGATGTCGACCAGTTCGCCGTCCACCGAGGCCGCCCGCGCAGCGAACGCCTGGTGCCGCCCGGTGCCTTTCTTGGCCAGTACGAACACCGCGAATGCGAGGGTGGCGGAGATCGCCACCAACGCAATGCTCATCGGCACGCTGACGGTCGCGACCATCGCAATGGCGCCGATCACCGTCAGGCAGGGCGGCAGCGCGGTCCACGAGACGGTGTTTTCGAGCACGTACACGGCGTTAGCCGTTGCCGAGATCCGGCTCGAGAGCACCCCCGGTGGCTTGTCCGCAAAAAACACCGGCGGATGCGCGGTCAGATAGGCGAACATCTCGCGCCGGATGTCGCCGGTCACGGTCACGAAGACGCGCGCGGCGATCCAGCCGCCGACGCGCCAGAACAGGTTGTCGGCGAGAATCAGCCCGACGAGTATGACGAATGCGCGCATCACGTTGGCGGGATGCGCGCGCCCGGACGGCAGGGCGTCGACCAGATTCTTGATGCCGTATTGCGCGGCCAGCGCGCAACCGACGGCAGCAACCACGCTCGTCAGTACGATCAGATGCGAGACTTTGCGCCGGGCGATGTAACGCCAGAGCAGGCTCAGTGGTTTGCCGGCATAGCGCGACATGGCCCGTGAGCGCGCGCGGCGCCGCGCGTGGCGGATATGACGCCTTCGGGTGGGTTCGGGAATATCCATCGCTTCGCGCTCCGTCGCGGTTGCGGGCCTGGCGGAGCACGCGCTTGATCAAGC
>JBEKNG010000619.1:0-4070 GCA_049523075.1 Paraburkholderia sp. | reverse complement strand
ATCTGCTTCCAGGCGCACCCAGCACGTGATCAGCGGGGGCGCCTGTCAACACACTTGGCCTTGACGGCCATGGCAGACGCAGCCTCTGGCCTGGCGAGACCGATGATCCACAGCCGCTGCTTTAGGGCCCGGCGGCCCGTGGATCGTCGCTCGCACACATCCCGGCCCGGGGAACCTGTCAAAACGTGGACCAAGCTTTTCTGATTTCAACCGGTGCGGTTGCGCTCGCCGAAATTGGCGACAAGACGCAACTCCTCTCGCTCATCCTCGCCGCTCGTTATCGCAAACCGCTACCCATCATTCTTGGGGTGCTGGCGGCCACGCTGATCAATCACGCGGGTGCCGGCGCGCTGGGCGCATGGCTCGGGTCGCTGCTCACGCCTGCCGTCATGCGTTGGGCGCTGGCGGCTTCGTTTCTCGGCATGGGTTTCTGGCTGCTCGTCCCCGACAAGCTGGACGCGGACGAGAGCAACACCAACCGCTCGAAGCTGGGCGTTTTCGGCGCGACGGCCGTGACCTTCTTCCTGGCCGAAATGGGCGACAAGACGCAGATCGCTACCGTGGCGCTCGCGGCGCGCTTTCACGATTTCTCTGGCGTCGTCGCCGGAACCACGCTCGGGATGATGCTGGCAAACGTGCCGGCAATTCTGCTCGGCGACCGTTTTGCCCATAAGCTGCCGACCAAGGTCGTGCACGGCATTGCCGCCGTCATGTTCGTGGTTCTCGGGACGCTGGCGGTACTCGGTATCGGAGTCTGAGCGGCACCCGCCCCGTTACCCGTTACTGCACGACCACCGGCGCCGACGCCGGCGAAGCGGGCGCCGCCGAGCCGGCCGCCTCGTTCGACACTCCGGCGTTCTTGTCCACCGGTAACTTGACCGTGCGCACCGCGCCGTTGCCGAGCGGGAAGTCCGCCAGCGCGCTATGCGCCAGATACGGCATCGCCCGCACAAGCGACGGTTCGTCGCCCGCATTGCGCGCCAACACGTTGTAGACCTCCTTGCCGGTCGCGCGCTCCGTGATACGGATGCCGAGCGTATGCGTAAACACCGGGTACGACTGACTCACGTAGGCCGCCGGGAACGGCCCGAAAGGCCCCCACGGGTCAAGCGGGCGGCCCCAGTAAGGCCCGGGCCATGGGCTGCTGTAGAACACCGGCTGGGTGACGTTCATGGTGTCGGTCCGGGTGCCGTACGACAGGCCCACCAGATAGTGAGCCTGCTGCTCGTCGACCTGCCTGAACGCTCGCGTTGCCAGATCATTGGCCACCAGGACCTCGTAGGTCTGCTGTTCCAGACTGTTCTGCTGGGCGGGGCTGCGCGTGAATGCATAGGTGCGGCTCGCGTCATTGCCGCTCCAGTCGGAGAAGGCCGTCACCTGAGTCGTCACGTAGGTGGTACAGCCGGAGAGCGCTGCCGTCAGCGCCATCAGCATCAGCATGGCACGCCGGGTCCAACGGTCTGATTTCATGGTCATCCTCATTCTTCGTTTAATCGCCGCACGCGCGCGCGGCGGGCCGATCATACGCTGACCTGGCCCCTGGAGAAAAAGTTCGGCGCGCAGAGCGCGCCCGAGCTTTGTACAATGGCTCGGTATACCGGCGCGCACTGGGTGCGCGGCGGGCTCGATACCCCATTCTTACAAAATACCATGGCTGATACCGCAACACCCCCTGTGATCCGTCGCGCCGACTATGCGGCGCCCGCGTTCCTGATCGATACCGTTGCACTTGAATTCGATCTCGTGCCCGAGCGTACGGTCGTCAAGAACACGATGCGCGTGCGCCGCAACCCCGACGCCACCCGTGCCGCGCACCTCGAACTGCTCGGCGAGCGCCTCGAATTCGTCAGTGCGGCCATCGACGGCGCGCCTTATAGCGCCGTGCGCCCGAACGAACACGGCCTGACGGTCGAGAACGTGCCGGAGGCCTTCGAGCTGACGCTCATCAGCATCTGCAAGCCTATTGAAAACACTACGCTCTCCGGGTTGTACGTGTCCAGCGGCAACTTCTTTACTCAATGTGAGGCAGAAGGCTTTCACGGCATCACCTATTTCCTCGACCGGCCGGACGTGATGGCCACCTACACGGTCACCCTGCGGGCGGACAAGGCCGCGTACCCGGTGCTGCTGTCGAACGGCAACCTGCTAGAGGAAGGCGATCTGCCTGACGGCCGCCACTTTGCCCGCTGGGAAGACCCGTTCCGCAAGCCCTGCTATCTGTTCGCCCTCGTGGCGGGCAAGCTGGTGTGCATCGAAGAGCGCGTGAAGAGCGGCTCGGGCAAGGAAAAGCTGCTGCAGGTGTGGGTCGAACCGCACGACCTGGACAAGACCCGTCACGCCATGGATTCGCTGATCCATTCGATCCGCTGGGATGAGGAGCGCTTCGGGCTCGAACTGGATCTGGACCGCTTCATGATCGTCGCCGTGAGCGACTTCAACATGGGCGCGATGGAAAACAAGGGGCTCAATATCTTCAATACGAAGTACGTGCTGGCGAACCCCGAAACTGCGAGCGACACGGACTTCGCCAACATCGAGGCGGTGGTCGGCCACGAGTATTTCCACAACTGGACCGGCAACCGCGTCACCTGCCGCGACTGGTTCCAGTTGAGCCTGAAGGAAGGCCTGACGGTGTTCCGCGACCAGGAATTCTCCGCCGACATGGCGGGCGGTGCGACCGATGAAGCGGCGCGCGCCACCAAGCGGATCGAGGACGTGCGGGTGCTGCGCCAGATGCAGTTCGCCGAAGACGCGGGTCCGATGGCGCATCCGGTGCGCCCGGAAAGCTACGTCGAGATCAACAACTTCTACACGATGACCGTCTATGAAAAGGGCGCGGAAGTCGTGCGGATGTATCAAACGCTGTTCGGCCGCGACGGCTTCCGCAAGGGGATGGACCTCTACTTCAAGCGGCACGACGGCCAGGCGGTGACCTGCGACGACTTCCGTCATGCGATGGCCGACGCCAACGGCCGCGACCTCGCACAATACGAGCGCTGGTACAGCCAGGCCGGCACGCCGCGTGTGGCCGTCAAGACTGAGTACGACGCCGCGCAGCGCAGCTACCGTGTGACGCTCACGCAGGGCTACGGCGACGCCGCACCGGCCGCCCGCGAAACGCAAAAAGGCCCCCTGCTGATCCCGTTCGCGATCGGCCTGATCGGCAAGGACGGTGCCGATCTGCCGCTGCGGCTCGAAGGCGAAGCGAGCGCCGCACCGGGTACCACGCGCGTGCTCGAACTGACGGAGACCGCGCAGACTTTCACTTTCCTCGATGTCGCTGAGAAGCCGCTGCCTTCCTTGTTGCGCAACTTCTCGGCGCCGGTCGTCGTCGAATACGACTACACCGCCGACGAACTGGCGTTCCTGCTCGCCCACGACAGTGATCCGTTCAACCGCTGGGAAGCCGGTCAACGGCTCGCAACGCGTGAGCTGCTAGCACTGGCCGGACGCGCCGCGACGGGCGTGCCGCTGCAACTGGACGATTCGGTTGTCGCGGCATTCGCACGCGTACTGACCGACAAGTCGCTCTCGCCGGCGTTCCGTGAACTGGCGCTGATCCTGCCGTCCGAGGCTTATCTGGCCGAGCAGATGGCCGAGTCGAACCCCGCAGCCGTTCATACGGCCCGCCAGTTCGTGCGCAAGCGCCTCGCCACCGCCCTCAAGGGGGAATGGCTCGCGGTGTACGAACAGCACAAGACGCCGGGGGCGTATGAGGCCACCTCGAAGGCCAGCGGTCATCGCGCGCTGAAGAACCTGGCGTTGTCCTACCTCGCCGAACTGGACGATCCGGCCGACGCCGTGCGGCTTGCCTCGGCGCAGTACGCTGCGGCCAACAACATGACCGATCGCTCGGCAGCGCTTTCCGCTCTGCTCAACGCAGCGGCAGCGGGCGGCGGCACGCAGGCGCAAGACGCACTGGCCGACTTCTATCGCCGCTTCGAGCAGGAGCCGCTCGTCATCGACAAGTGGTTCGCCCTGCAGGCCACCCAGCGCGGCAGCGTCCAGCAGCCGGTGATCGAGAGCGTGCGCAAGTTGATGGCCCATCCGGCATTCAACCTGAAGAATCC
>JBEKNG010000618.1:0-4074 GCA_049523075.1 Paraburkholderia sp. | reverse complement strand
CCGCGATTTCTCGCAGCATCTGCTCGAAGTGAACGACTTCGGCCCGGAGACGGCGATGATGATGCAGGAGCGCGTCGCACGAGGCGAATTGCTGGTGATCGTGGGCGATCGGACGCCGGCGCACGAATCAGGGAGAACGACGAGCGCGCACTTTCTCGGCGCGCCGGCGGCCTTCGCCCAAGGGCCCTACGTGCTCGCGCACGCCCTCGAGTGTCCCGTCTACCTGTTCTTTTGCCTGAAAGAGCACGGCAGTTACCGGCTGTATTTCGAGCCGTTCGCCGAGCGCATCGAACTGCCGCGGCGCGAGCGGGCGCAGCATCTCGCGGCATGGGCACAACGGTACGCCACGCGGCTCGAGCACTATTGCCGCAAGGCGCCCTATCAATGGTTCAACTTTTTCGATTTCTGGGCGCGCCCCAGTGGAGGCGCAGATGGCCGAAAGTGATCTGACGGGGAACATGCAGCGGCCGGCGCACGCCAGCGGCGCCGCTGTCACGATAGGCGGCCGGCGGCTGACAATCGAAGAGGTGTTCGCGATTGCACGGAAACGCGCCCCGGTCGCACTGAGCGCCGATCCCGCGTGGCGCTCGCGCATCGCGCGGGGCGCCGAATTTCTGCGCCGTCATCTTGCCGCGGGCGCCACCGTCTACGGCGTCAACACCGGCTATGGCGACGCCTGCGTGGTCGACGTGCCGATGGAACTGGTCGAGGCGCTGCCGCTTCAGCTCACCCGCTATCACGGCTGCGGGATGGGTCGCCACCTCGACAACGAAGAGACGCTGGCCGTCATCGCCGCGCGGCTCAATTCGCTCGCGTATGGTTATTCCGGCGTGCGCCCCGTGCTGCTCGAACGCGTTGCGGATCTGATCAACCATCAGGTGCTGCCACGCATTCCGTCTGAGGGATCGGTGGGTGCGAGCGGCGACCTCACGCCGCTGTCGTACGTCGCTGCGGCGCTGGTGGGCGAGCGCGACGTGCTGTTTCGTGGCCAGTTGCGCGAGGCGCGGGACGTCTGGGCCGAAAGGTTGCCGCAGCGCATACCCTCGCCACCGTACAAGCCGCACGACTACGGATGCGGATCAACGACGCAACGCTTGTCCCGCTGCCACTGCAGGCGTTTATGGAGAGCGTGAATACGGACTCGCCGCTCGTCGACGAGGACCGCGCGCTCGAACCGGACCTGCGTGCGCTGACCGCGCGCATCGCGGCCTGTGCGCTGGTCGAGCAAGACGGCGGAGGCACGCAATGAGCCATTCACACAGGGTATTGACCGCCAGCGCGGCAGTCGAAGTGCCGTTTCACGACGTCGACGCGATGAACGTCTGCTGGCACGGCCACTACCTGAAGTACTTCGAGGCAGGCCGCGCCGCGCTGCTGCGGGCATTCGACTATGACTACCGCGAGATGCAGGCGTCAGGTTATCTGTGGCCCGTCGTCGAAGCGCATTTGAAGTACGTGCGCCCCGCGATCTACGGCCAACAACTCGAGGTACGCGCGCAACTGCTGGAATACGAAAATCGCCTGAAGATCGGTTACGAAATTGTCGATCAGGCGTCGGGCACGCGATTGACGAAGGGCCACACGATCCAGGTCGCCGTCAATGCGGCCACGCAGGAATTGCAGTTCGTCTCGCCGCCGGTCGTGTTCGAAAAGCTGGAGCGCGTATGGACGCGCTGAAGCTGCGCATCGCGCTGGTCGCGGTGGTTACGGTAAGCGTTGCGCTGCAGGCGCTTGCACCGGCGGCGCACGCCGCGGCAGCGGCAGCCGTTGCGTCCGCTTCCGCATCCGTCGAAGCGTCCACGCCCGCGCAAAGCGCGGCGCTCGTATCGCAGATCACCGCCCAGTTGGGACGCGCAAGCGGCATCCGCGCGCGTTTCACGCAGACCCAGACACGCGCCGCGCTGAAGCAGCCGCTGGTCAGCTCGGGATCGCTGCTGCTCGCGCGCGGACGCGGCGTCGTCTGGCACATCGAGGCACCGTACCAGGCGATCTATTTGATCACCGATGCGGGCGTGAGCGAAATCAACGCAGCGGGTCAGCGCGTCGGCGGCCCCAGCCCTCATGGCACGTCAGGCACGCGTGGCGTCGCTGAGGTGTCCAGAATGATGCGCGCGATGCTCAGCGGCGATCTCTCGGCGCTTTACTCGCAATTCGACGTGCAAGCCGCCGGCACGCCGGCGCAATGGCGCATGCAACTCACGCCGAACCAGCCGCAGCTCGCCCAGGCAATCAAGGGCCTGCAGATGAGCGGCGGCAGCTATCTGCGAACCCTGCGCATCACGCTCGCGAACGGTGACGTTACCACCCTGGACTTTGCAGACACCACGACGGTCACCGAACTGGCGCCCGCAGAGCAGCAGCTTTTCGGAGCGCCTTAGTGGACGCATTACACGTACGAGGTTCGAAACAGACATGGGGCATGCGTGCCGCGTGGCTGGTGTTCGCGCTCGTCGCGACACTTTATTGCGTCTGGCGCTTCGCTGGGCCGTCACCGCTGCAGACCAATCTGCTCGCCTTGCTGCCGGCCACCGAAGCGGATCCCGTTGCTGAAGAAGCGGTCGACAAGCTCGCCGCCGCGCTCGGCGATCGGACGGTCTTCCTCGTCACGAGCGACGACGCAGCCCGCGCTAAAGCCGCCGCGAAGCAGCTAGGCGCGACGCTCGCTGCCAGCGGCGCGTTCCGCTCGGTGACCGCGACGCTACCGCCGTTCGATCTGTCGCAGATCGGTGCTCTGTACATGCCTTACCGGTTCGGCCTGCTCGCGCCCGCCGACCGCGCGCTGCTGGCCACGGCTCCGAATACCCTGCACGATGCGCTGGTGCGACGACTCTACGCGCCGGCCGGAGGCGGCCTCGCCACACCGCTCGCCGACGACCCGTTCGGCTGGCTCGAACACTGGCTAAACGGCCTGCCGCTTGCCACCTCCAATCTGGAGATCGAGGACAGCCTGCTGGTTGCGCATCGCGGCGCTTCGACCAGCGTGCTGGTCATGGCAACGCTGCCGGGCTCCGCGTACGAGACCCAGACCCAGCGTGCCGTGCTGGCCGCCGTGGCGCGCAGCGAAGCGAGTCTGAAGCAGGCGTTCCCCGACGTCACACTCGCCAGAACCGGGGCCGTTTTTTACGCGCAAGCGGCGCGCAGCGCATCCGAGCATGAAATGCACGCAATCGGCATTGTGTCGATGTGCGGCATCGCTTTACTGATGCTGTGGATCTTCCGCTCGCCGCGGTTGTTGCTGCTCGGCTTCGTTTCAACCGCGCTCGGCATTGTCGGCGCACTCGCCATCACCCTGCTCGTATTCGGCCAACTGCATCTGCTGACGCTGGTTTTCGGCGCGAGCCTGATCGGCGAGGCGGTCGATTATTCGATCCAGTATTTCGTCGTCTATCTGGGCACGCAACACGGTTGGGATTCACGACGCGGCGCACGCGTCGTCTCGCCGCCGCTGACGGTCGCTCTCGCCACAAGCCTGCTCGGTTACGCGATCCTCGCGTTTGCGCCGTTCCCCGCGCTCAAACAGATCGCTTGCTTCGCCATGGCGGGCATTTCGATTGCCTTCGCCTCGGTCCTCCTGCTGTTGCCGACGCTGCTCACGCGCGCACCGACCCGCAGCCCGCAATCTCTGTTCAAGGGGGCGGCGCGCGTGCTGAAGACATGGGGAGCGCTGATCGGCGGCCGCCGCGCGATCTGGGTGACAGCGGCGCTGCTGGTCGCGTGCGCGCCTGGCTGGTTGCAACTGCGCAGTGATGACGACATCCACCTGCTGATCCAGCGCGACCCTTCGCTCGTGACACAGGAGCGTGAAGTCACCCGCGCGGTGGGCGTCGACAACACGGCCCAGTTTTTCGTGGTGCGCGGTGAGACCCCCGAGATTGTGCTGGAGCGCGCCGAAGCGCTCGATGTCAGGCTCGACGCACTCACCGGTACGGCGCAAGTGGGTGGCTGGCAATCGGTGACGTCATTCGTGCCGTCCGCGAAGCAGCAACGCGCCGACCGGGCGCTACTGGCCGCCCACGTTTTCAATGATCCTGCTGCGTTGCGCACCCTGCTGCTTCAGGCCGGGTTTCGTGACGA
>JBEKNG010000617.1:0-4084 GCA_049523075.1 Paraburkholderia sp. | reverse complement strand
GCGATCTGAAGCGGCGCGGCGTGGCTTGCGTGTATATCTCGCACAAGCTCGACGAAGTCGAAGCCGTCTGCGACACGATCACGGTGATTCGCGACGGCCGCCATGTCGCAACCGAGCCGATGCGTGCACTGACCACCGACCGCATCATCTCGTTGATGGTGGGCCGCGAGATCACCAACCTGTTTCCGCGTGAACCACGCCCGCTCGGCGACGTGATCTTCGAGGCGCGTCACGTGACCTGTTTCGACGTGACCAATCCGCGCCGCAAGCGTGTTGACGACGTGTCGTTTACCTTAAGACGCAGCGAGATACTGGGTGTCGCAGGACTGGTGGGTGCAGGGCGTACGGAGTTGATGCAGGCGATCTTCGGCGCTTATCCCGGCGTCTCCGAGGCGACGGTGTGGCTCGAAGGCAAGCCGCTGAAAATCCGCGCGCCGGCCGATGCGATTCGCGCCGGTATCGGCATGGTGCCGGAGGATCGCAAGCGTCACGGCATCGTGCCGCACCTGAGTGTCGGACATAACATCACGCTGTCGGTGTTGCAGCGCTTTGCCAAAGGCGCGCGCATCGATTCTGCCGCGGAACTCGACACGATTCACACCGAGATGAAGCGGCTCTCCGTGCGCGCGGCGCATCCCATGCTGTCGATTGCGAGTCTTTCAGGCGGCAATCAGCAGAAGGCGGTGCTGACCCGCATGCTGTTGACCGACCCGAAGGTGCTGATTCTCGACGAGCCGACCCGCGGCGTCGATGTCGGCGCCAAATACGAAATCTACAAACTGATCGTTCAACTGGCGCAGCGCGGCATGTCGATCGTGATGGTGTCGTCAGAAATGCCCGAGGTGCTCGGCATCAGCGATCGCGTGCTGGTGATCGGCGACGGCGAATTGCGCGGCGACTTCATCAACGACGGTCTCACGCAGGAGGACATCCTGACGGCCGCTATTCGTCCCGCGCAGCGATCAACGAACCTAACCGGAGCGAGCGCAGCATGACTCCCGACGTCACTTCCCAAAGCACCAAAGATGCCGCGCCGCACGGCTCGTTCGGCGGCGCGCAGCGTCTGCAGCAACTGTTCGCGCGCTACAAGATTCTCGCGCTGCTGATCGCGGTCGCGGCCATCTGGATCTTCTTCTCGTTTCTCACGAGTGGGGCGTTCATCACGCCACGCAATCTGTCGAATCTGTTGCGGCAGATGTCGATCACCGGCATGCTCGCGTGCGGGATGGTGTTCGTCATCATCGCGGGCGAGATCGATTTGTCGGTGGGGTCGCTCCTTGGGCTGCTCGGCGGCGTGGCGGCGATTCTCGACGTCAATCGTCATTGGCCGATTGGCATCACCATCCCGGTAGTGATGCTGCTCGGTGTGCTGATGGGCCTCTTCAACGGCTGGTGGTCGACTTACCGGAGGGTGCCGTCGTTCATCGTCGGGCTCGGCGGCATGCTGGCCTATCGCGGCATTCTGCTCGGCGTGACCGGCGGCTCGACCATCGCACCGGTGTCCGATAGTTTCGTGTTTGTGGGGCAGGGCTATTTGCCGCGCTTCGCCGGCGATACGCTCGCCGTGGTGCTGTTCGCGCTGCTGGCGCTGCTCACCGTGCGGCAGCGGCGCAACCGGCAACGCTATCAATTGACGGTGGTGCCGGTCTGGCAGGACGTGGCGAAGATTGTCGGCGCGGGCGTGATCCTGTTCGGTTTCGTGGCGACGCTCGATCGTTACGGCGGCATTCCGGTGCCGGTGTTGTTGCTGCTCGCGCTGCTCGGCATCTTCACGTGGATTGCGACGCAAACCGTATTCGGCCGGCGCATTTATGCGGTCGGTTCGAACCTCGAGGCGACGCGCCTGTCGGGCGTCAATACGAACCGGGTGAAGCTGGCGATTTTCGCGCTGATGGGCCTGATGTGCGCGTTCGGCGGCATCGTCAATACGGCGCGGCTGGCAGCGGGCTCGCCCTCGGCCGGATCGATGGGCGAACTCGATGCGATCGCGGCGTGCTTTATCGGCGGCACATCGATGCGCGGTGGTTCGGGCACGGTGTATGGTGCCCTGATCGGCGCACTGGTGATGGCGAGTCTGGACAACGGTATGTCGATGCTCGATGTGGACGCGTACTGGCAGATGATCGTCAAAGGCAGCATCCTCGTGCTGGCGGTGTGGATCGATGTGGTGTCGGGGTCTAACCGGCGTTGAGGGTTCGATAGTCCGCGAGCGAGCGACACGCGCTGGTGGGGACCTGAATGCCCGGATGGCGAGACGCACGGCCGCTGGCCGTGGCGATCGCAGGCCCGGGCTTGCGTCGCCGTCGCTCTTTGCAGTGCAACAGGGGCAACAGGAGCCTTGGCGGACGATCGCAGTCGAAAGGCCATTTGTAAGGCTAACCCTATATTCTGCGGGAACCCGTCCGGTGGACGGGGCAGGCAGACCGCCGCGGCATCCTCCGCGTTTGCAGTCTGGGTGAGTTTTTATTTATTTCATCCGTCCGCACCGATCTCGGGACAAACAGCCATTGCCAGCACGCGCGGCCTGTTTTAACGTTGAGCGGACCACCATTTCCCCGCCGTGTCATGTTCGTCCCTAACGATGTTCCGTCACCGTTCCAGTTGCGCAAAGCCAGCATGGACGACTTCGCTTTTGCCGAAGCGCTGACCCGCAACAACATGGGTGGGTACTATCATCGGCATCATCTCGTCTGGCGCAGCGATCTGTTTCTCGGCAGCTGGCGCGAGTCGGAAAATTACATCCTCGAAATCGATGGCAAGCCGGTCGGCGTGCTGCGTCTCACGGAAGAGGGCGATTCGCTGCACATTCGCGACGTACAGATTGCCGACGGCTATCGGCGGCGCGGCGCAGGCACCTATCTGCTCGACATGTCGCACCAATGGGCCCGCGAGCGGGGCCTGCGTGAACTGCAACTACGGGTGTTCGTCGACAATCCCGCGGCGCGGCTGTATCTGCGCATGGGCTACAAGCTCGCCGGGCCGCGCCTCGCGCAACTCGGCGCGATCCGGCATCTGGCGCGGCGGGTTTAGGGCGCTGGGCGATCGAATTCCGGCATGTCCGCCAACTGCGCGGCGTCCCGCAACGCCTGCCCGCCTGTGTCCGCTTCCCCCTCACCCTGATAACGTTCCGAGCCACGCTCGATGAACGCACGCGGACTCTTGCCGAACGCCCGCCGGAACATCGCCGAAAAAGCGCTCTGGCTCTGATAGCCCAACTCCTGCGCTACGTGCGCAAGTGGCCGCCTTTGGCTCAGCAGCGGAATCGCGCGGGCGAGCAGTGCCTGTTGACGCCATTGCGAGAAGCTGACGCCGAGCTCCTGACGAAAAAGGCGCGCAATCGTGCGGGTACTTGCGCCGACACTCGCGGCCCACTGTTCGAGCGAATCCGAATTGGCGGGGTCCGCAATCACGGCTTCGCACAGCGCACGTAGGCGCTTTTCATTGGGCATCGGCACGGATAACGGCAGTGGCTCCGAACGGGTCAGTTCGTCGAGCGCGAGCGCGCCGAGCACCTGTTCGCGGGTGGGGGAGAGGCCGGGCATATCGAGCGCAGCAATCACTTCGCGCAGCAGGTTCGACACCTCGACGACGCGGCACGCATCGAGGCCGGGTGGCACGGCGTTTTCGTCGATATACAGCGTACGCAGAAACGCTTCCTCGACGATGATCACTTCGTGCGTGACATGCGGCGGCACCCAGATCGCCCGCGACGGCGGCACCATCCAGGTGGTGCCGAGCGTGCCGACGCGCAGCACGCCCCGCGATGCATATGCCACCTGCGCCCACGCGTGGGTGTGACGGGCGATGCGCACGCCGGCTGGCATGGGCCGCGAGCGCACGCGGATCGGATGCGTACGGGTGGGCGCGAACGCCGGCGGAATGTCGGAGAGCTCGACCTGTGTGGACGGGGAGACAGCGGCGGACCGGGTCATGACGTAGACACCTGACGGAACCTTGAGCGGTGAGGTGGTTCCCATTGTAGGGCGTTGCGCCAGGGGTGTCCGAAATCGGTCGTCCACGACCGGTTACCGCCGCCGGCATTTTTGCAGATCGCATGCGGAGACCGCGAGGGGCATAATGCGTC
>JBEKNG010000616.1:0-4088 GCA_049523075.1 Paraburkholderia sp. | reverse complement strand
GTTGCCAGCTTGTGATGTCGGTCGACGCGAGCGTTCCCGCCTTGGCACCGCCCGCGTTGGCGACCAGCACGTCGACCGGCCCGCGCAGCTTGACCGCCTGCGCGACCGCCCGTTGGACCGCTGCCGCGTCCGCCAGATCGGCCACGACCGGCGTCACGCGATCGGCGCCGAGTCCGGCAGCGAAGGCTTCCAGCGCCTCCGCGTCGAGGTCGAGGGCGAGCACGGTGTCGCCCAGCTCGACGAAACGCCGGCTCAGCGCGCTACCGATCCCGCCACAGGCGCCGGTGACCAAAACCACTCGATTCATGTCTGCCCCCACCCTTTGCATGCCAGTACCACTGCCGCCCGGCGGACCGGACTCCCGGAGTCACCGCTTACCTGCCGCGCCGCCCCGAAACAGGCGGTTACCCGCTCTCAGGCTCCCGTCCGCAGGTTTCGCACGCTGTAAATTTCCAACATAAACCAATTATTCCCATACTGGGAGCGTTTCGACAAACACGCCGCCCGCCTCCACGCCGCACAAAATACGCCTTCTTTACAGCATCTTAAGCAAAAAAGGCTTGAAGAAAAAATATCGTAGACCCTACGTGACAACATTTTTTAACTCCTGTAGGATTTTTTCAAACAATTTGACAACCCAGCAGCCGGCGACGGCAGCAGACCACCCCAGGAGAGAGAAATGTCGTTGCAAGCCCGTGCTTCCTTCGCGCTTGGCAAGATTGCCGTAGCGCTCGCGTTTGCAGGTATGGCCATGTCGGCGCATGCCGACACGGTCCGCGTCACCGTCGCCCACTACAGCGACGCGACCGCACCGTACTTCCAGCAAGTGGCCTCGGAGTTCGAAAAAGCCAATCCCGGCACGACCGTCAAGATCGAGGACGTGAGTTGGGACACCCTGCAACAGAAGCTGCAAACGGACATTACGGGTGGCGCCAACGCCGACCTGGCGATTGTCGGCACGCGCTGGCTGCTCGATTTCGTCAAGGACGACGTGGCTGAACCGCTAGACGGCTACATGGATGCGAGCTTCAAGAACCGCTTCATCGGCCCGTTCCTCGCCCCGGGGCAGATCAACGGCAAGATCTACGGCCTGCCGATCGCCGCTTCCGCCCGTGGCCTGTACTACAACAAGGATCTGCTGGCGAAGGTCGGCTACCCGAACGGCCCGAAGACCTGGAATGACGTGATCGATGCGTCGAAGAAGCTGAAGGCGCAAGGGATTGCCGGCTTCGGCCTGCAAGGCAAGGAAATCGAAACCGACGTCTACTTTTACTACGCGCTGTGGAGCTACGGTGGCGACGTGGTGGGCAAGGACGGCAAGGCTGCGTTCAACTCGCCGGCCGGCGTGAAGGCTGCAACGCTCTACAAGACGTTGATCGACGAAGGCCTGACGGAACCGGGCGTGACCGGCTACAGCCGCGAGGACGTGCAGAACCTGTTCAAGCAGGGTCGCGTCGCGATGGTGATCTCGGCACCGTTCCTCGCCAAGCAGATCGCGAAGGAAGCGCCGAACCTGAAGTACGGCATCGATCCGATCCCGATGGGCACGAAGAACGCCACGTATGCAGTGACCGACTCAATCGTGATGTTCAAGAACTCGAAGGTGAAGAAGAGCGCCTGGAAGTTCCTCGACTATCTGTTCACGAAGGAACCGCGCGTGAAGTTCACCAGCACGGAAGGTTTCTTGCCGACCACCAAGGCCGAAGCGACCGACCCGGCGTTCGACAATCCTGATACGAAGGCGTTTATCGCGCTGCTGCCCAGCGCGAAGTTCGCCCCGACCATCACGGGTTGGGAGGACACCGCGAAGGCTGTTTCGGACGCGATGCAGTCGATCTACCTCGGCAAGTCCCAGCCGGCAGCAGCGCTTAACGCCGCCGCCGAAAAGGCGAACGAATCGCTCGGCAAGTAATGCTGAGGCAATGCTGAGCTGATGTTCAGTTGATGTAACACCGCGTTAATGTAGACCGGCGCGCGCTGCTGTTGACAGACGGCGCGCGCCGCGTTGTACCCGGCCCATCCCGTTGCGCCAGCCTTGAGGCAGAAGCGCGACTTACGATCGAGCACGCATGAGCCGTCCTGCTTCCCCGCGCCTGTCGGCGCCCTGGTTGCTGATTGCGCCGAGCCTGATACTCGCGCTGTTTATCATCAGCTATCCGATTTTCAACATCGTGTATCAGTCACTGCACGATGTGTCGCGCTTTGGCGCGATTCGCGACTTCACCGGTCTGAAGAATTTCTATACTGTCTTCACGGACCCAGAATTTCTCGGCGCGCTAAGGCGCACGATCTACTGGACGTTCTTTGTGGTGGGCGGCACCGTATTAATCTCCGTGCCGGTAGCCCTGGTCCTCAATCAGGACTTCTATGGACGCGGGGTGGCGCGCACCATCGTCATGTTGCCGTGGTCCGTCTCGCTGACCATGACCGCCGTCGTGTGGCGCTGGGCCTTCAATGACGACTACGGCATGGTCAACGTCACGCTGCATCGGCTCGGCCTGATCAACGGGCCCATTCATTGGCTGGCCACGCCGGAACTCGCCTTTCCGGTGGAAATCGGCGTTGGGATTCTGGTGTCGATTCCATTCACGGTGACGATTCTGCTAGGCGGCCTGTCGTCCGTACCGGGCGATATCTACGAAGCGGCGCGCATCGACGGCGCAAGCGCCTGGCAGCAATTCCGCAAGCTGACGCTGCCGCTGCTCAAGCCCTTCGTCAACATGGCGATCCTGCTGAACGTCATCTATGTGTTCAACTCGTTCCCGATCATCTGGGTCATGACGCAAGGCGGTCCGGATGAAAGCACGCACATTCTCGTCACCTATCTGTACGAGGTTGGCTTCCGGCTGGGACGTCCGGGTCAGGCGGCGGCGGTGTCGCTGATCATGCTGGTGATGCTGTTCGTGTTTTCGATGCTGTATCTACGCATGCAGCCGGCGAAGGAAGGAGAAAACCCATGAGCCTCAAGATGAAACGCACGCTGTGGTGCTGGCTCGCGCTGTCTCCGCTGGTCGTCCTGGTGCTGTTCCCGTTTGCGATCATGCTGTTTACCGCGCTCAAACCGGCCGATGAGGTTTTCGTTTATCCGGCGCGCTGGCTGCCAGTGCACTGGCAGTGGAGCAACTTCGTCGACATGTGGACGGCAGCCAACTTCGGCGTGGCGTTGCGCAACAGCGTGGTGATCAGCCTGCTTTCCATGGCGCTCGCGCTTGCGGTCAGCCTGCCTGCCGCCTACGCGCTGGCGCGCTTTCCGTTCAAGGGGCGCGGCGTGTACAGGCAGTTCCTGCTCGTCACGCAGATGCTTTCGCCCATCTTGCTGGTGGTGGGCCTGTTTAGGCTCGCTGCGATGATTCCGTATGGCGACGGCAATCTGGTGGATTCGAAGCTCGCGGTGATCGTCTCGTATGCGGCGTTCAACATTGCGTTCGCGGTGTGGATGCTGTCGTCGTACTTTCAGACCGTACCGCGCGATCTTGAAGAATCTGCGTGGCTCGAGGGTTGTGGACGGGCCAAGGCCGTGTTCAAGGTGTTTTTGCCGTTGGCTGTGCCCGCCATTGTCGTCACCGCGATCTTTACGTTTATCAACGCGTGGAATGAGTTTGCGGTGGTCTATACGCTGATTCGCTCGCCGGAGAACAAGACGCTCACCGTGCAGGTCACCGATATGGTAGCCGGCAAATATGTCGTCGAATGGCATCTGGTGATGGCCGCGACGCTGTGTGCGACCTTGCCGGTATCGGTGGTGTTCGCATGGTTGCAGCGTTATCTGGTCAAAGGGCTGGCTTTGGGGGCGGTGAAGTAGACATCGTCAGCGGCGCGGGCGGCGTGCTTTCGCAACGCCTGCCTGCGTCGAATTGAAGCCCTCAGCAATCGAGGCCCGGTTTCATTCAACCTACGTTTTTCAACACGAGCCGCGCTTCCAGACCTCCGTCGGGCCGGTTATGCAACGACAGCACGGCGTCCATCGCGAGCGCGAGTTGCCGCGCAATGGCGAGACCCAGCCCGGTGCCACCCGTGTTGCGGTTTCGTGATCCTTCCAGCCGGACAAACGGTTCGAACACCGCATCCAGCGATTCGGCGGGAATGCC
>JBEKNG010000615.1:0-4092 GCA_049523075.1 Paraburkholderia sp. | reverse complement strand
CGACGCTCCGCCGGCAGACACGGCGCTGTAGGACTGCTCCGACGCGAACAACGGATCGCGCCTACACCAAAATCGCAACCGGGCCGACAGCGCCGCGACACCCCATTTCTTAAGATGCAATCAGACCGGATCGGCTGGCGGGATGCCCGGTCGGACGACAGGAAGCACGTGCCAGCCGTCGGGCGCGTCAATTGAATGCATTCTTCAAAGGGGAACACTCATGACTCGACTCATCGCTTTGCTTCTCATTGCAGGGACTGCAGCACTCGCCGGTTGCAACACCATGGCAGGCGCCGGTCAGGACATTTCGAACGGCGGCCACGACCTGACCAATTCCGCCGAGCAAGCCAAGTAACGTAACGCATCCCTGGTAGCCCGCGCGGTCTCGAAGACGCCTGAGCGGCGTCGTCGAGACCGGCTCAAGCTAATCTGCAGGTTAGGCCCCCGCCTTCGCGCGCTGGGCCTTTTCGTGCCTGAAGTCCGAGGCTGCGAAGACGGCAAATATGCAACCTGCCACTTGTCAGCAGAGCAAACTAACTTGCCCGATGCACACGATCACCTCCAACTCACGCTTGCCACTCCACCATAAACAAAGCGGCGACCCACCGCTGGTGGACCGCCGCCCTGCCCCTCCCTGTCTGGCTAATCTACATCCCGGTCTTATCGACTGCTTATTGACCGCTTATTGACCGCTGATTGATTCACTGCTTATTGACCCGTGAGCGTGTTGGTCAATTCGATCGCTGGCGTACCGGTATTGCCGCCCTGCGCCACCAGCAGATGGATCTGTCCCGGCAACAACTGGCTCAACGTGCCGGCGATCGGCACCGTCGTCACCAGCCAGTCGGCATTGTTCGCAAGACTGAACCCCGCGGACTGGAAGATCGCCGTCTTGCTGCCCGCCGCCGTAGCAATCGCGACATACGTGCCGCCCGACAGATACAGCGAGTCCTGGCCGGTAGCCGGTACGGCATTACTGAACTGCACGCCGGCCATCGTCGGACTCACGGTGTTGATGTTGGTACCCGCTGGCACGATATACAAATCGAGGTTGGTCGCGTTCGCCGACGCGTTGAAAGCACGTACACGTGCGTCGCTCGAGAGCAGTCCCTTGTCGAACGGATCGTCAATCAGGCCGATGCCGGGCGAGGCCAGCCCAGGCAAAGCTATCACGGTGTACTCGTGACCGTTGGCGGCATCGGGGAAGTTGCCGCTCGCGAGCGCCGTGGTCGTACCCGTGGCGGCATATGCGACATTGGTGTTACCCGTGTTGATATTGGTGAAATTCGTCACGCCCAGATAGTTGATGTCGGTTTGTCCACCAGGCGCTTTGCCGTTGACGAGGAAGTCGACCGCCGGGCCGCCGGGAATCGCGTGGATGAAGTGGATTTCCGGATCCGTGATCCCGAGCGTTTTCGCCGCATCGCTGCCGCTGCCACCACACGCCGTCAACACGGCCGCAACGCCAGCCAGCGCCGCCATGGTTCGAATGAGCTTCATGTTTTCACCTGTATCGATGTCGGGTCTTGACCCATTAGTTATGTGAGCGCCCGTCCACTCGCTCCCGCGCAATGACTCGAACGGTCGCTGGCAAGATTGTTTTGGCGACGCCCCCTCCATATCCCCAATGCACATCGCGCGGTCGAGGCTACGTCTGGCCGCTCCGGCTTGTTGTCCCCTACGGGACCCGGCGCGCAGTGCCAGGTCCCGTAGGGGCGGTCGATATACGATGTGCGCATCAGTGACGCTCGCAATCAGCAATCGGCGTGCCGCATGCACCAGACTGGCGCCCGCAGCGTGGAAAGCGGCTTGATGGCCAATCAACTGCGTGATTTAGAATTTTTCCTCGGAAGCCAAGACCTAGGCGCGGTGTATCGTTCGTGCGCACCCCACTTTTACAAGGCCCTTTGCATGCCTTACCGATTGTTACTTTCCGAACTCGACCTCGGCTTCACGACCTTGCGCAACCGCGTGGTCATGGGTTCGATGCACACGGGCATGGAAGACCGCTTCTGGAACTACCCGAAGCTCGCCGCCTATTTCCGCGAGCGCGCCAAAGGCGGCGCCGGCCTGATCATCACGGGTGGTATCTCACCGAACCGGCAAGGCTGGCTACTGCCGTTCGGCGGCACGCTGAACTCGGTGTTCGACCTGCGCAATCACCGTCTGCTAACCGAGGCCGTGCATGCGGAAGGCGGCAAGATCGCGCTGCAGATCCTGCACGCGGGGCGCTATGGCTATCAGCCGTTCGTGGTGTCCGCGTCGGCGCTCAAGTCGCCGATTTCGAAATTCAAGCCGCGGGAGTTGACGCTCGCGGGTATCGCGAAGACCGTGCGCGACTACGCCCGCTGCGCGCGCCTTGCACAGCGCGCCGGTTACGACGGCGTGGAGATCATGGGTAGCGAAGGCTATCTGCTCAACCAGTTCCTCTGTCCGCGCACCAACCAGCGCACCGACCGTTACGGTGGCAGCCTCGAGAACCGGCTACGGCTTGCGCGGGAGATTGTCGAAAGCGTGCGCGCCGCGTGTGGCGAGCATTTCATCGTGGTGTATCGGCTGTCGCTGATCGATCTGGTGGAAGGCGGCAACACGTGGGACGAAACCGTGCAGGTCGCGCAGGCGCTCGAAGCAGCGGGCGTGACGATGTTCAACACCGGCATTGGCTGGCACGAAGCACGCGTGCCGACCATCGTGACCTCGGTGCCGCGCGCTGCCTTCGCGCCGCTCAGTGCGCGCCTGAAGGCCGCCGTCAAGGTGCCGGTGATCGTATCGAACCGCATCAATACGCCGGAGGTCGCCGAAGATCTGCTCGCGCAGGGCGCAGGCGATCTGGTGTCGCTCGCGCGGCCGCTGCTCGCCGACCCGGACTTCGTCGTCAAGACCGCCGAGGGACGCACGCACGAGATCAACACCTGCATTGCCTGCAATCAGGCCTGTCTCGATCACACGTTCCAGAACCGGCGCGCAAGCTGCCTCGTCAATCCGCGCGCAGGACGTGAAACGGAACTGGTGTATCGGCCACTTGCCGGCCGGCAGACGCCGCACGCGATCGCCGTGGTGGGAGCGGGTCCGGCGGGTCTCTCGGCGGCGACGGTGGCCGCTTCGCGCGGCCATCGCGTGACGCTGTTCGATGCAAGCGCAACGATCGGCGGCCAGTTCAATCTCGCGATGCGCGTGCCCGGCAAGGAGGAATTCAGCGAGACGATCCGCTATTTCCAGAGCCAGTTGCAACGGCACAGTGTCGACGTGCGGCTCGCCACTCGCGTCGATGCGGCGCTGCTCGCCGCAGGCGGCTATGACGACGTGATCCTTGCCACCGGCATCGTGCCGCGGCGACCGGCGATTGCCGGCATCGACGGGCCGAATGTGCTGACCTACGTCGACGTGTTGCGCGCCGCGCCGGTGGGACGCAGCGTCGCGGTGATCGGCGCGGGCGGCATCGGCTTCGATGTCAGCGAGTTCCTGTTGCATCACCCCGGCGAGCCGCTGCCGCAACCGCGCGACGCGTGGCTCGATGAATGGGGTGTCGACCTGACGGTGCGCGAGCGCGGCGGTCTCAAGGCGCCGTTGCCTGCGCAACCAGTACGCGAGATCTGGCTGTTGCAGCGCAAGGCAGGCAAGCTCGGCGCGGGGCTCGGGAAGACCTCAGGCTGGGTCCATCGGACCACGCTGACACGCAACGGCGTGCGCATGCTCGACGGCGTGTCGTATCTGGAGATCAGCGCACGTGGCCTGAAGATCGCGCGCGAAGGCGCGGAGCAGTGGCTCGACGTGGAGACGATCGTGATCTGCGCGGGCCAGGATTCGTTGCGCGATCTGCAGCCTGCAACACCACCCGCGGATGGGCCGCGCTATCACGTGATCGGCGGCGCCGCGCTTGCCACGGAACTGGATGCGAAGCGGGCGATCCGCGAAGGCGCGGAACTGGCGGCCCGGTTGTAGTGTAGGAACGCCGGACTTGATACGTTCGGTTTTGCGGGCTGCGGGCTGGCGTGAGGATTGCAGACCGGCCGCTAGTGTGAGTGTTCCAGACCAGCGGCTGACGCAAGGTTCTGCGCCAGCCGTCAGCGCGTGGGCATGCACGGTCCTGGT
>JBEKNG010000614.1:0-4093 GCA_049523075.1 Paraburkholderia sp. | reverse complement strand
GTCCATAGGGCACTTTGAGTTGTCGTCAGGGGCGATTTCGAAACCACCCGTGCAAGCAGGCGCGGACTGGACGAACGACCCATTTGCAGGCAGTCCCCTCGCGCGCTCGAACCCCCGTTAGATCGTAGTTTGCGGTCTTTTGGTATTACCCTGATTGGGTATGGCGGGCTCGCCCGAAGTGACCGCGCGCAGGGTCCTGGACGGAGGCGAAAAAACAAGGCGGATGCGCAGTCCGCGATTTTTTCGACGCCGCCTGTCCGCCAGCAAGCGGACCGTGCGTCATTGTGATGGCGGCCCAAGTGTAATTGACCCGCCTCAACCCCATGACGGAGGCTCATATGCAATACCTATTGATGATCTATTCGGAAGAAAACGGCTGGAACCAGATGACCGACAGCGAGCGGCAACAAGGCGTCGCCGTCTATCAGGCGTACACCGAGTCGTTGAAGAAGGCGGAGGTGCTGGTGGGCGCCAACCGGCTGCAGCACACGAACACGGCCACCACGGTGCGGCTCGTCGACGGCAAGCCGCAGGTGCTGGACGGACCGTATTCCGATTCGAAGGAACAGCTGGCCGGCTACTACCTGATCGACGTGCCCAATCTGGACGCGGCGATCGCGTGGGCGTCGCGTTGTCCCGGCGCGGGGCACGGCATCATGGAAGTGCGCCCGGTCTGGACCGCCCCCAGCGATGCGCCATCTGCTGCATGAGTCCGTCCGGCGGCGAACGTGACGCTGACGGTCCCGCGCGTGCGATTGCCGAGGCGGTCGCTCGCCGCAGCTACGGCAAGCTCGTCGCGCTGCTGGCGATGCGCACGCGCGACGTCGCCGCGGCCGAGGACGCGCTGGCCGAAGCGTTTGCAGCCGCGCTCGGGGACTGGCCGGAGCGCGGCTGCCCAGCGAATCCCGAAGCGTGGCTGATGACGGTTGCGCGCCGCCGGGCGATCGATGGCGCGCGCCATCGCCGTATCGGCGACGAAGTGGCGAACCAGCTTACGATCCTCGCCGACGAGATCGACGAGCGTGAAGCAGGCGCGTTACCGGACCGGCGGCTTGCGCTGCTGTTCGCATGCACACACCCTGCGCTGGAGGCCGCAATTCGCACGCCGCTGATGCTGCAGGTGGTGCTGGGGCTCGAAACGAAGACTATTGCGTCCGCATTCCTGATGTCGCCCGCCGCGATGAGCAAGCGCCTCGTGCGGGCGAAGACCAAGATCCGCGAAGCGGGCATTCCATTCAGCGTGCCCGAGCGCGAGGAGTTGCCCGGCCGGCTCGCTGCGGTGCTGGAAGCAGTCTATGCGGCGTATGCGGAAGGGTGGACGGACCCGGTCGGCGGCGACACCGTGCGGCGCGATCTCGCCGGCGAGGCGCTGTTTCTTGTACAACTGCTGGTCGAGCTGCTGCCCGAGGAGCCAGAGACGCTTGGTCTGCTCGCGCTGATGCTGTATACGCAGGCACGGCGCGATGCACGACGCGATGCGGTCGGCGACTATGTTCCACTGTCGGCTCAGGATCCGGCGACATGGAACACGCCTATGATCGACACAGCTAACGCACTGCTGCGGCGCGCGAGCGCATGCAACGCAATCGGACGTTTTCAGCTCGAGGCCGCGCTGCAGTCGGCGCATGTGCACCGCTGCCGGACGCATTGCTCGAACTGGGACGATATCGTGCAGCTCTACGATGCGCTGTTCGCGATTGCAGCGTCGCCAGTGGTCGCCGTGAACCGCGCGCTCGCGCTAGCGGAACGGGACGGCCCGCAGCCGGCGCTCGACGCGCTCGCGCCGTATGCGGACGATCCAAGGCTGTCCGACTACCAGCCGTACTGGGCTGCGCGCGCCAATCTGCTCGCGCGTACTGGCGCGATCGCCGAAGCGCTCTGCGCGTACGATCTCGCGATCGGCCTCGAGCGTGATCCGGCCGTGCGGCGGTTCCTGCAGCGCAAGCGCATGGAGCTGTCATCGGCAAGCAGCTAGAAAGGCGTATCACCCCGTCTCAGTCCACCGTATCTCAGATGCCTTCAGATGGCTGCGCATCGCCGATTGAGCGGCAAGCGGGTCGCGCTCCTCAAGTGCGCGATAAATCGCCTCGTGCTCCTCAAGCGCCGCCGCCCAGGTTTGGCCGGTCTCCGCATGGCCGCTAAGACGCGCCGAAATCGGGCTGTGCCGTTCGTCGAACAGTTCAGTCACCATCCGGACCAGCACAAGGTTGCCGCTCATCTCGGCGATACATACATGGAACGCGCGATCATGGTCGAGCGGTGAACGCCCTGACTGGACCTGCGCCCGCATCGCGTCGAGCGTCTCTCGCAAGCGGGCCAATCGCTCGGGCGTAATCAGCGCGGCGGCCAGCACGATCACCGACCCTTCCAGTACCGCGCGCGCCTGCATCAACTCAGACGGGCTTTCGCCCAATGCAGCGGTTGCGTTCAGCGAGCGTTCCGGCGCCCGGCACACGTAGACGCCGGAACCCTGGCGAATCTCGACGGAGCCCCCGATCTCGAGCGCGATCAACGCTTCCCGTAAGGACGGCCGCGAAACGCCAAGTTGCTGCGCAAGATCGCGCTCAGGCGGCAAACGCGCGCCCGGTGCAAAATCGCCCGACTGAATCAGTGAGCGGATCTGATCGGCGATGTGCTGATAGAGACGCTTGGTCTCAACCTGCTTCAGTTGTGTGCCTGTCAAATGTCCTCCCCATAAGCCTTTGCCTTGCGAGCCGTGGGAACGTCTCGTCTCTGCACAATTGGTCGGGCCAATTAGCCGCAGGGCGCCTGTACAAAAATTATAAACCATGCGTCGCGCAATCACCCTCTATTCGATTTTAGCGGTGAATATAAGAGAGATGCCTGCTTATGGCGGTAAAAACCAACCGCTGGCATGGCAGATTTCCTCGCGCTCAATGAAAAGTGGCTTGACCAATTTAGCGCGCGTACCTAAGATCAATTAGACCTTGACCGTGCGCTGCCGTGCCGGTTGCGGGCCAGGTCCGCGAAGAACGGAGCGTCGTACCCGCCACCCTGCGGCGTCACGAATTGGAGACAGCCTTGCTTGAATTCTCAAGCCAGCCCGCGCCGCGCCGCCCTCTGTGGGTGCGCCCGGACGCCGGTTATCCTGGCCGCCTTGACCTTGAAGTCGTCCTGGAGGAACGCCTCGCGTCTGCCCATGCATCAGCGCCCGGACCAGCAAAAGCGCCGACCGCGGATGCTCCGTATGGCGCCACGCGGTACGACGAGAACGCCGAGTTGCTGCGCCTCACGGGTGTGACCAAGCGCTTTCCCGGCGTAGTGGCACTCGACAGCGTCAGTTTCGACCTGCGGCGTGGCGAGGTCCACGCCATATGTGGTGAGAACGGCGCGGGCAAATCGACGCTGATGAAGATCATTAGTGGCCAGTACCTGCCCGACCAAGGCTCCATCATCTACAAGGGCAATGAATGCCACTTCGCTTCCTCGCTCGAAGCGCAGGCCGCCGGCATCGCCATCATTCACCAGGAACTGAACCTGGTGCCCCATTTGTCGGTGGCGGAGAACATCTTTCTCGCCCGCGAACCACATCGCGGAATCTTCGTAGACCGGGCGCGCCTGCGCGCCGACGCGCAGCGCTGCCTCGACCGGCTTGGCGTCGACATCGCGCCGGGGACCTTGGTGCGCACGCTCTCGGTTGCGCAACGGCAAATGGTTGAAGTTGCCAAGGCGCTGTCGCTCGACGCCGAAGTGCTGATCATGGATGAGCCGACTTCGTCGCTTACGGAGACGGAAACCAGTCAGCTCTTCAAGATCATCCACGAACTGAAGCGCGCCGGCGTAGGAATCATTTATATCTCCCACCGGCTCGATGAAATGGCCGAGATCGTCGACCGGGTCACAGTGATGCGCGACGGACGCTATGTCTCGACCGACGTGTTTCGCGACACCACCATCGATAAGGTCGTAGCACGCATGGTCGGCCGTTCGCTCGAAGACAAGTTCCCGCCGCGCACGTCCGTGCCGACCGAAGAAGTCCTGCTGTCGGTCGACCGGCTAACGCGCACGAATGTCTTCAGCCCCGTCAGCTTCGAGTTACGGCGCGGGGAGATACTGGGTTTCGCCGGCCTGA
>JBEKNG010000613.1:0-4107 GCA_049523075.1 Paraburkholderia sp. | reverse complement strand
CCCGTCAATGACCAGGTCGTCGATCTCAATTGTTTTCGGGCCACCAATAGCTCAAAGTGCATCGCAGCAACGGTGCTCGATCCCGCCGGCGCTTCGATCGGCGCGCCGCAAACAAGATGTTCGACGACATCTACGCAGTGGGGCCTCAATACGGCGGCTCTGACCGGCCCTGGCCAGTTGGTGGTGGAACTCCCTGCGGCGAACGGCGCCGGTATTCGGCCGCTTGCCCTTACGACCTATAAGGTAGCTAGTCACTTCACCCAGACAGTTGTCCTTCCGCAGGTTAGGCTTGCGGATTTGACGGGCTCTGCCGGGTCGTGATGACACATGTGCGGATCATACCGTCGGAAAAACGATCGGTTTTTTTGTGGAATGACAAGAGCCTGTTCAGCTTCGCGGGATCGCTAGAAAGCCTTTGCGACACACAGCATCAGGCAGCATTCTCTGCCGCAAGCTTCTGGCAGGGTAGTCCGATGATTTTAGTCGGTTATGTCAGAGTGTCGAATCGGACCGGTCACAAAGCGTGGTGCCGCAGAGAGACGCGTTGCCCGCCACTGCGTCGCATCAATATTCCAGAGGTTTTTGGCGAGTGAATGGCTGCTTTCGAGCAAAGCGAAGGACCGCAGTGGGTCGAAAGTACTCATTCGTTGAAGCCGGTAGCAGACGCTCGTCCTTTGCTTTGACGAATTGCTGGTCTGAAGCGATGAGCGGGCATAGCAAGGTCGATCGACAAAGGTCGGCTTTGGCCGAACCAGTCGCGCGACCTTGCGAATCGACGCTCTCCGCGGTTTCCCGCAACGCTTTGCCCAGAACGAAGCGATCGCCCGTCGGCATGCCCTAAAAACAGAAAAGCCCCACACGTCTCCCAACGCATGGGGCCTTTCCTTGTCTTCGCTTAACCTACAGCAAAGAAATCCTTAAGCAATCCGGTCTTCATTAGCCGGATCAAACAACACGGCCTTGGACACATCAAATAGCAGCGTCATATTGCTAAGCGGTTGCGGATTCGAAGCCGGGTGTACGCGGCTCACCACACGCTTGCCGTTAACCTGAGCAAACACCAAAGTATCCGGCCCAGTCGGCTCGACCACGTCAATCTTGACCTCAATCGGCTGTAGCTGTGCATCTTCAACGTTATGCGCGCTGCGTGCGTCAGTGATGCGCTCAGGCCGCAAGCCAAGAATCACTTCCTTGCCCACATGCCCCTTAACCTTTGGCGAGGTGAACGGCAGATTCAGCACACTACGCTTGATCCCCGTATCAATCTCAACGCCAACGCCCGACCCCTGCTCCACCAGCTTGCCCTGAATGAAGTTCATCGGCGGCGCGCCAATAAACCCGGCCACGAAGAGGTTAGAAGGCGAATCATAAATATCCTGCGGCGCGCCGAACTGCTGCACGACCCCATCCTTCATGACAGCAATCCGATCACCCAAGGTCATAGCCTCGATCTGATCATGCGTTACATAAACGATGGTGGTCCCAAGACGTTGATGCAGCAACTTGATTTCCGACCGCATCTCAATCCGCAGCTTCGCATCCAGGTTCGACAAAGGCTCATCGAACAAAAACATCACCGGATCACGCGCCAGCGCACGCCCCATCGCCACGCGCTGCCGCTGACCACCAGAGAGTTGCCCCGGCTTCCGATCCAGTAAATGCTGAATCTGCAGCATGCTCGACACGCGGTCGACAATCTGCTCCTGCTCCTGCTTCGGCACCTTGCGGATACCCAGGCCAAACGAAATATTGCCCCGCACCGTCATCGACGGATACAGCGCGTACGACTGGAACACCATCGCGATATCGCGATCCTTCGGCGACAGGTTGTTCACCGTCTTGCCGTCGATCTGAATATCGCCCTTCGTCACGGTCTCGAGACCGGCGATCATGTTGAGCAGCGTCGACTTACCGCAGCCCGAGCCGCCCACGAGAATCAGGAACTGGCCGTCTTCGATGTCGATGTTGACACCCTTCAGGACCGGCACCCCGTTCGGGTAGGTCTTGTACACGTCACGGATGGAAAGGCTTGCCATGCTGTGAATCCTCTTGTCTCTGGTACAGCTTCAGCTGCGTCGCACTCAGGCGGCGCAGGCCGGATGCCGGTTCGCACCGCAGCTGCCACGTGGCGCGCTGCGGCAATCGTTTGGGTTAGCCCTTCACTGCGCCTGCCGTCAGGCCGCGGACGAAGTATCGGCCGGCGATGATGTAGACGAGCAACGTAGGCAGCGCCGCGATAATCGCGCCTGCCATGTCGACGTTGTATTCCTTCACACCAGTCGACGTATTCACGAGGTTGTTCAGCGCCACGGTGATCGGCATCGAATCGACACCCGAAAACACGATACCGAACAGGAAGTCATTCCAGATCTGCGTGAATTGCCAGATCAGGCAGACCATGAAAATCGGCAGCGAAACCGGCATCAGAATCTTCGTGAAGATCAGGAAGAAGCCCGCGCCGTCAATCCGCGCCGCCTTCACCAGTTCCGCCGGAATGCTGACGTAGAAGTTACGGAAGAACATCGTCGTAAACGCAATGCCGTACACCACGTGCACCAGCACCAGTCCGCCCACCGTGTTCGACAACCCCATGAAGCCTTCGAAACGCGCCATCGGCAACAGGATGGCCTGGAACGGAATAAAGCAGCCCACCAGCAACATCGTGAAGAGGATGTCCGCGCCACGAAAGCGCCAGTGCGTGAGCACGTAGCCGTTAAACGCTCCGATGATCGACGAGATGAGCACGGCCGGAATCACCATGCGCACCGAGTTCATGAAGAACGGCTCCATGCCGTCGCAACGCACACCCGTACACGCCTGACTCCACGCCTTGATCCACGGCGCGAAAGTCGGATGCGACGGCGGCGTCAGCAGGTTGCCGGTGCGCAGTTGGTCGATGTCCTTGAACGATGTGGACAGCATCACGTACAGCGGAAACAGGAAGTACAACGCAAACAGAATCAAGGCCGCATAAATGACGGCACGGCTGATCGTCATCTTAGGCTGCATTACGCGTGCTCCTCGATTCCATATACATCAGCGGCACGAGCACGGCCACGACGGTTGCGAGCATCATCATCGACGACGCTGCGCCGACGCCCAGTTGCCCGCGGTTAAACGAAAACGTGTACATGAACATCGCCGGCAGCGACGATGAGGTACCCGGGCCACCCGCCGTCAACGCGACGACGAGGTCAAAGGTCTTGATCGTGATGTGGCAGAGAATCAGCAGCACCGAGAAAAACACCGGACGCATGCTTGGAATCACGATCTTGCGGTAGATGGTGGGCAGCGTTGCGCCATCCACTTGTGCCGCCTTGAAAATTTCCGCATCCACGCCGCGCAGGCCGGCGAGGAACAGCGCCATCACAAAGCCCGTCGATTGCCAGACGGCTGCGATCACGATACAGAAGATCGCGCGGTCCGGATTGTCGAGCCAGTCGAACTGGAAGCTCGTCCAGCCCCAGTCGTGCAACACCTTCTGCATACCGAGATTCGGATTGAGAATCCATTGCCATGCCGTGCCGGTTACGATGAACGACAGTGCCATCGGATACAGGAACACCGCCCGCAATGCGCCTTCATTGCGAATCTGCTGATCGAGCAGAATGGCGAGGAAGAGGCCGAGACCCACGCAAATCGCAATGAACGGAATGCCGAACCAGCCGAGGTTAGCGGCCGAGGTCCACCAGACGTCGTTATCGAACAGCTCCCGGTAACGGTCGAGACCGACGAATTCGTAGCGCGGCATCAGTCGCGAATTCGACAGCGACAGAAAACCAGTAATAAAGATGAAGCCGTAAACGAAGACCAGGCTGATCACGATGCTGGGAGAAAGCACCAGCTTCGGAATCCAGCGGTCGGCGAGCGCCGCCATCGGCGACGTGCGGCGGGCCACGGTGGTCGTGGTTTTCCCGTTTCCGCTAAGAGAAGCAGTCACTACTCGACTCCTGAAACTGTGCCGCCCGGAGCAGCGCGGCGAGCGCGCGACACTGGACTGGCATACGCTGTGACTCTGAGTACATCTTCATGCTTGATCACGCCTGAAGCGAACGCCCGGTTGCGCGTGGAGTCGCAACCGGGCGCCCTGCTACCTTGCTTACTTCG
>JBEKNG010000612.1:0-4127 GCA_049523075.1 Paraburkholderia sp. | reverse complement strand
CGAGTTGCACCACATCCGTCCGCTTCTCGGTGACCGCTTGCGGCGCCCCTTGGGCGAACGCCCCGCAGGACAGAAGGGTGGCGAGCGCGGCCGCCGCGAACTGCATTCTGGTTAGTCGGATCATGGTATTCACCCTCGGAGCGCCTTTACCGGGCATTCGGTCATTCATGCAAAAAAGGCAGCAAGGTCTTGTGAAAGCCGCCATGCTGGTCCATGTGCACGAGGAGGCAAAACGCGTGCCTCCCCGCCGAAACATGAGGCACAGAGCACGTGCTACATGAAGCGCAGCGGCTCGTCAGGCAACCAGGACCGTAACTTGCTCCGTCGTTATGCCTCTCGCACCACCGTCCCGGTGCAAACCCATTCGACCGCCCAAGGAAACACCATGTCACGCGAGGCCAACCAAGCTCCTCAGACGCACTACGCCGCACGCATCGCCGAAGGCGTTCCTTTCCCGCTGGGCGCGACATGGAACGGCGTCGGTGTGAATTTCGCGTTGTTTTCGGCGCATGCCACCAAGGTCGAACTATGCCTGTTCGACGCAACCGGTCGCGAGGAAATCGAGCGCATCGAACTGCCCGAATATACCGATGAGGTCTGGCACGTTTTCGTACCCGACCTGAAGCCGGGCGCGGTGTACGGCTATCGCGTCCATGGGCCGTATGCACCTGAGGAAGGCCATCGGTTCAATCCGAACAAGCTGTTGCTCGACCCGTATGCGAAGTCCCATATCGGCGAGCTCAAGTGGGCGCCGGAAATCTTCGGCTACACGCTGGATCATGAGGATGGCGATCTGTCCTTCGATGAGCGCGATAGCGCCCCCTTCGTGCCGAAGTGCAAGGTGGTCGATGCGAACTTCTCCTGGAGTCACCCCGAGCGCAACGCGCTGCCATGGGAACGGGTGATTTTCTACGAGACTCATGTGCGCGGCTTCACGATGCGTCATCCCGAGGTGCCCGAACACCTGCGCGGCACCTTCGCCGGTCTTGGGCATAAGCCGGTGATCGACTACATCAAGGGGCTGGGCGTCACCACCGTCGAACTGCTGCCGATCCAGATGTTCGTCAACGACAGTTACCTGCTCGACAAAGGTCTGACGAACTACTGGGGCTATAACACGATCGGCTTTTTCGCCGCGGATCCGCGCTTCTTCGCGGGAGCTAACGCATCGGTGGAAGAGTTCAAGGGGATGGTCGACCGCTTTCACAACGCCAATCTGGAAGTGATCCTCGACGTGGTCTACAACCACACCGCCGAGGGCAATGAACGCGGGCCGACGCTGTCGTTCAAGGGCATCGACAACGCCTCGTACTATCGACTGATGCCGGACGAACCGCGTTATTACATCAATGACACGGGGACCGGCAACACGCTGAACCTGTCGCACCCACGCGTGCTGCAGATGGTCACCGACAGCCTGCGCTACTGGGTGAGCGAGATGAAGGTCGACGGCTTTCGCTTCGATCTCGCTACGATCCTCGGCCGCGAGCCGCAGGGCTTCGACGAGGGCGGCGGGTTTCTCGACAGTTGCCGGCAAGATCCGGTGCTCTCGAGCGTGCGCCTCGTGGCCGAACCGTGGGACTGCGGTCCAGGCGGCTATCAGGTGGGCGGCTTTCCGCCGGGATGGGCCGAGTGGAATGACCGCTTTCGGGACACTACCCGCGCCTTCTGGAAAGGCGACGAAGGCATCGTGCCGGATCTCGCGAGGCGGCTTACTGGCTCCGGCGACAAATTCAACCGTCGCGGCCGGCGCCCTTGGGCGAGTGTCAATTTCATCGCCGCACACGACGGCTTCACTACCAATGACCTGGTTTCGTACAACGACAAGCACAACGAGGCCAACGGCGAGGACAACAAGGACGGCCACTCCGACAACAAGTCGTGGAATTTCGGCGTAGAAGGGCCGACCGATGACGCGGATATCCGTCAGCAGCGCGAGCGTCAGAAGCGCAATCTGCTGGCCACCTTGCTGCTCTCGCAGGGCACGCCGATGATTCTGGCTGGCGACGAATTCGGTCGTACGCAGAAGGGCAATAACAACGCCTATTGCCAGGACAACGAGATCAGTTGGCTCGACTGGGAGGGCATCGACGACGAAGGTCGCGCGCTCACCGAATTCGTCAAGAACCTCACCATGCTGCGGCATCGCTTGCCGGTACTGCGGCGCGGACGTTTTCTGACCGGCGAATACAACGCCGAGCTGGAGGTGACCGATACCCGCTGGCTGTCGCCGACCGGCGCCGACCTCACGCAGGAGCAATGGGACGATACGGCGATGCGCTGCTTCGGCCTTGTGATCGACGGCCGCGCCCAGGCGAGCGGCATCCGCCGCCCGGCCTCGGACGCGACCTTGCTGCTGGTTCTCAATGCTCACCACGACGTGGTGAATTTCACGATGCCGGATGTCCCCGAAGGCGATAAGTGGACCGTTCTGCTCGATACCAATATGCCGGTGCGTGATGAATTACCGGCATTTTCCGCGGGACAGTCCTACCAGGTGACCGGCCGCTCGCTGCTGCTATTCGCACTCGACGCATCGAGTCGTGCTACCCAGCGTGTGCTGGACGGGCTCGAGCAGCAACTGACGACGGAGGATCCCGATAAGGCAGCGTGAGTTCTGCGCCAGGTACAGCGCTTGCTGAACATAAGGGGCGAAGGCGCCGCCGCGTGGCGTTGGATTTGGCTGCTGAGGCAGTGCAGAACGCGGCGGTGGTCGCTTCGATCAATTGATGATTCGAGCCAGCACACCACACGACACCGGGAGGGCAGGATGGACCAGGAACAGGAGCAGTATCAGGGACTCGATCAGGCAAGCAACGAAGAAAAGATTCGCACCCGCGCGTATTACCTGTGGGAGCAGGCCACTGATCCCAAGGGGACTCCGGACGAATACTGGGAGCAGGCGCGCGCTGAGGTAGAAAAGGAGTCGCCGAACGAGGACACCCCGGGCCACGGCGTTCTGCCCGCGCCGACGCCGACACCGGCGCGCAAAAGCTAGATGCGCCGCCTGCCGTCCGCAAAGCGTTAGCGGTGCGGTGTTGTTCAGCCATTCGTTGGACGGGACGGCCGCCTGTCCCGCCATCGAATGCAACCGGATGAATGCCCGAGCATGAAAGACTTCGACGATTCGCGGCTGACGCGGCCGGTGACGCGCATCGCGCCCTCCGCCGCCCTGGGCATCGAGGGCCTGACTACGCTCGCTGTCGGCGTGCTCGCTGTCGCCGGGCTTTATTTCGCGCGCGACGTTCTGATTCCGATCACGCTGGCGATCATGCTGAGTTTCCTCGTTGCGCCACTAGCGGATTTTTTGTTGCGCATCCGTCTTGGCCACGTCGCCTCCGTCATCGCCGCGGTACTGTTGTCGGTCTCGGTTATGGTGCTGTTGGCCAGCGTAATCGGCACGCAACTTACCGAGCTCGTCACCAACGCGCCGCGTTATCAAGCCACCATCGAGCGCAAGATCGAGGCCGCTCACAGTCTGACCATCGGCAAGCTCGACCGTCTTTCGAGCGTTGCGGGGCAGGCGCTGCAGCGCGTGACCGCCGAGCCGCAGCAGCCGTCCTCATCCGTATCGCCTTCCTCGCAGAGTGCCGTTGCGCCGTCGTCCGAGGTCCACGTGCCTGCCGCCATGCCAGTCGAGGTCCGTGAACCGGTGCCTACGCCCTTCGAACTGGCGCGGCGCTTCCTGTCACCCGCCATCAGTCCGCTCGAAACCGCGTTTATCGTCTTCGTCGTCACCATCGTGATCCTGCTGCAGCGTGACGATCTGCGTGACCGCGCGATCCGCCTGTTCGGCTCGCGCGATCTGCATCGCACGACCACCGTCATGGACGAGGCCGCGCGGCGCTTGAGCCGCTATTTTGTGTCGCAGCTCGGCGTGAATGCAGGCGTGGGCGTGGTGATCGGCGTGGGCCTGTTTTGCGTCGGTGTCCCGAGTCCAATTCTGTGGGGCATCATGGCCGCGCTGTTGCGGCTCGTGCCATACGTGGGTATCTGGATTTCGGCGGCGCTTGCGACTGGGCTTGCGGCGGCGGTCAGTCCGGGATGGTCGATGGCGATCTGGTCACTCACGCTGTTCGTGACGGTGGAAGTGGTGGTGGGGCAGGTAGTCGAGCCGCTGCTGTATG
>JBEKNG010000611.1:0-4144 GCA_049523075.1 Paraburkholderia sp. | reverse complement strand
CTTTACCTGCCGGCACCTTCGGCTCGAGCTGGATGACGAAGCCTGCAAGTCGCTCAGCGACGCGTACCTGCGCCTGCAGCCGTTCCCCGAAGTGCCTGAGACGCTGCGCGAATTGCGGCGGCGCGGATTGAAGCTCGCGGTGCTGTCGAACGGTTCGCCGCATTCCATCGGCGCGGTGGTGGGAAACTCCGGCCTTCGCGCCGAATTTGAGCATCTGCTGAGCGTCGATCCGGTCCGCGTGTACAAGCCGGACGATCGCGCCTACCTGCTTGCCGAGCAGGCTTTCCAGGTGAACCGATCGTCGATCCTGTTCGTGTCGTCGAATGCCTGGGATGCAACGGGGGCGCGCTATTTCGGCTTTCCGACCTGCTGGATCAACCGGAGCGGCGGCGTCTTCGAAGAAATGGGGCAGACACCGGATTGGCAACTGCGAGGTCTTGATGGGTTGCTGGCGCTATTCGACGGGAATGCTGCGGCACTGCCGACGCAGCGCTGATCCAGGGGGCGTGCCACTCGCAGCCGCCATACACTCAGTGCCGCTCAGGTGCTGAGGCCGGGGCCGAAATTGCCGGCGAGCAGCGGGGTGATGGCGGAGATGTCCGCATAGTCTTGCTCGGGCAAGCCGTCGAGCATCGCCAGCAGTTCATTGTCGACGCCGGCGTCGCGGGCGATCTCGACGAGGCCGTCTTTGTTGATCGGAAACTTCACTTCACGCAACAGATCGGCGATCTGCAGGTTGATCGCTTCGCCAGGGATAGCCGAATCGGCCATGCACGCACTCCTTGATGGGGGTGGAGATGATGCCGTTGCGTGGCCGGTCGGCCTTAAGCAAAGGTAAAGCCGGAATCAGGTTTGCAGGTGTTCGTTCTGCCCAGTGAGTCCGCGGTCCAGATGACGCGATTTGGGCAGGGCGATATGTTCCCACTGCTGCGGACGGTTCTGGTCCGTCACGGCAACGCCAGGCGCCGCCGGTGCGACTGGCGCGGCGTTGGCGCGTTCGGCGACCGGATTGGCGGTGCTATCGAGCGCGGTATGAACCGGCGCTGCGAAGCACGAAGCCGACAGCGTCACCATCACCATCAGTGTCGAGGTTTTCATCGCCCGACCTCCTTTACTCATGCAGCGCAGAGACTGCAGCAAGCACCGTGCCATTCCTGCGGTCGCAGGGGAGGCGCGTGCCCAGTGCAACCCCGCTCGCAGCGCGCCGCACTTCTTCCATCTTAGACGGCAAATCTTGCAACTGCCGCACAAACCGCGCAAGACCGCAAGACCGCAAGACCGCAAGACCGGAAGACCGGAAGACCGGAAGACCGGAAGACCGGAAGACCGGAAGACCGGAATTAGCTGCAGCCCATCATGGCAGAAAAGAGAATTTTGCGTTGCGGCAGACCGGGCAGACCAGCCGGTGTTCAGCGGGGCGCCGTAAAGTGTGTCCATGGCCAGACCGAGCGGTACTCAGCGGAGCGCCTCAAAGCGCGTCCATGGCCAGGACGGCCGGTCCTGCATATAGCCATTGAGCCAGTTCCATTGCGGATGGCGTTTCATGAACGCCTGCGCATCGAATGGCCGCCCGCAAGGGTGGCCCCAGCGCGCACTGAAGGCCATCTCGCGCGCCGTTTCGCTGTCCGCCACTTTGCCGTCGTTGGCGCCCCACGGGTTGAACGGCCCCTGATCCGAGCCGCCAAAGCGCGCATCGTCCAGTTCCAGGTGGCCGCAGATGGTGCGCGAACACGGGTTATCGTTGCGGTCCAGATAGACGTCGTGATGGTCGGCAATCATTTCTTTCGCCAGCTCGACGTCGATCTTGCCGTGATGCAGCTCGGCGAGCTGCATGAAGCGCAAGCGCCGCGCGCCGTTCTTGCGCACGTCCGTGTAATCCTCGCCTTCGCCGACGCACTCCTGATTGCGGATCTTCAGATCGGTCGCGGTGTTGTAGCCGCTGTAGAAGCCGTCTTTGGTGCTTTCGAAGCCGGAATAGTGCAGGCCGAGTTCGTAACGGGCAATCTCGCCCGTTTTCACGTCGCCGAGCAGCCAGCTATTCGCATAGCCGCCGTTGTTGGCAATCGCGAACATCTCGCACCACTCGCCGATGCTGTTCGCATACTGCGTGGCGCGCCGGGAACGGTAGAACTCCGGCGCGCCGGCCGGGTTATAGCCGACGAAGTTGGAGATGGTGGTTTCAGTCACCATCAGGCCGGCGGCGGTGATCCAGAAGTCAGTGAGACTGGAAATGCAGCCCGGCAAGCCCTGCATCAGGATGCGATGGCCGGATTCCGGCACGATGTCGAAGACGACGTTGAATGCGTCGCCCGCCGCATAGCGGTCCCATGAGTTGTGCGCCATCACGATGCGGCCGTCGCGGGTGGCGCGGCCGGTGGCGACGAAGGCGCTGCAATGGTGTCCGCGCCGGCCGCGCCAGGGTTTGACGCCGAGCCGCGGCTGCTGGGCGGCCACGTGGCTCGGCCACCAGCTTTGCAGCAGGTCCATGTAACCGTTCCACGCAAGCACCTCGGCAAACGGTAGCTTGGCACCGTCGGCGATGCCCTGGATTTCGTCGGCGAATTCGGTGTCGAGCTTGGGCACGAACTGGGCGACGGCTGCGTTGACGAAGGTGTCAAAATCTTCGCCAGTGTCCCATTTGGCGAGGTAGCGCGCGGTGCGGATGGCGTTCTGGATTTCGCCGGCGAGCAACTGGCCGTGCTGTTCGCCGCGGTCGTAGGGTTCGCCCTCGACATGCACGAAAATCCAGCCCGCCTGATCGCGGCGCACTGCATCGAAGGAGGGTTCGCTCATCTTCACTCCCGGTCGAAGGCGCGGGCGTCGGGGGCGCCCGTCGCGGCGTTTCAACCGCGCCGCGCAAAGCGGCGTGCTGCCTGTTTCATTCTAGAAGGTATGTCGCGCTTTGGCACGGCGCGTTCAGCGCGTGGGGTTCATGCGGAAATAGGCGTCGAGTAGCGAGGTCTTGTAGACGACCCCGGCCAGGGTCGGATGCGCGACGCTTTCGATCACCGGCAGCCGCTCCCCTTGGAACGCCATGAAGTGCTGAAGCGCGACGCCGAGCGACATATCCGGCGTCAACACATCAAAGTGCGGCTGCAGGTAATCGGCCGCGGTTTTGCTGGCGGTGTCGCGCTTTTCCAGCAGGTCGGACGTGATGTCCTTCAGCGCGACGACGCCGAGGAACGCGCCGGCCTGGTCGGTGACATAGAGATACTTCACCGGATATTCGAGGAATACTCGCGTCATCTCCTGGACGGCGGCGTTCGGCTGCACCACCGTCTCGGCGGGGCGAATCAGTTCGCGCATCTGGGTGGCGCGCAGACGCACGCGTTCCTGTTCCTCGCGATTGCGGACCAGCGTGATCTCATACATCGAGGTCTTGCCGATGGCGCGGGCCACGAAATATGCCACCACGCACGACAGCATCAGCGGCAGCACGACCTGATAGCTGAGCGTCATTTCGAAGATCATCAGGATCGCCATCAGCGGCGCCTGGGTGGCGCCCGCCAAAAAGGCACCCATGCCCACCATCGCATACGCGTAGGGTGCCGAGGTGGCGTGCGGCCACAGCGCATTCATGCCCTGGCCGAACAGCGAGCCGACCACCGCGCCGACGAACAGGGTCGGCGTGAAAATCCCACCCACCGCACCCGAGCCTGCGGTTGCAGCGGTCGCGACCAGCTTGAACACCAGCACAAAGACGAGCGCGGTCCACGTCCACGGCGAATGAAGAATCGAGTTGACGACGCTGTAGCCGTTGCCCCACACCTCGGGCGACCACACCGACAGAATGCCGACCACGAGGCCACCCAGCGCGAGCCTCACGGGTAGCGGCAAGGGCAGCTTGCGAAAGCTCGCCTTCGAGACATCGAGCATGCGCAGAAACTGCGGCGCCGCCGCGCCGCACAGTACGCCCAGCGCGACGAACAGCAGCACTTCGAGGCCGGCCACCGGTGGAAACGCCGGCATCTCGTAAGGCGGCTGGTAGTGGGTGAACTCGCGCATGGTGATGTTGGCGACCACGGCGGCGACCACGACCGGGCCGAAGCTTTCCATTGCAATTGAGCCGAGCACGATCTCAGTCACGAAAAAGGCACCGGCAATCGGCGCGCTATACGCCGAGGTGATCCCGGCCGCCGCGCCA
>JBEKNG010000610.1:0-4148 GCA_049523075.1 Paraburkholderia sp. | reverse complement strand
CTTGCCAAAGGCAACCGGCTGTCGATCACGCCCGTGACCGAAGCCGAGTGGCGCTTCATCACGAAGCGGCTTGTATAGCGTTGCCTTGCCCTGGACTCGCGTAACACTGCACGCACCCTCACCTCGCGCTGCGATTTCGCGCAGGCCGCGAGGCGTGCGACTGCGGGTCGCAGAAAGCTAATTGTCAAGTTAGGGAACCAAGGCGGGGCACGCGCGCCTAATTGGCTCGCAAGCGCGGCTCACCCGCATCGATCGGAGAGATAGATCGCAAGCGGCGTCCGCGCGCCTGGCCTGCAAGCGTCGTGCCATTGGGTAGAACAGTCAGTCCCGATGTCGAGCACGCGGCGCGCGCAGTGGATCGCCCCATGGGAGGCGCATCGCACGAGGCCAGCACATATAGTCATCGCGCATAACCTGGTCAAGCAAGGAGTCTAACAATGACGCAAAAAACCGCACGTGCCATCGCACTCGCCATGGCGCTCACCACTCCGCTCGCACTCGCATCGGCCGCTGCATACGCGCAGGGCGTCACGCAAACTGAACCGTCCGGCGTGCTGTCGCTGAACGCACAGGCCAGCTCCGAGGTTCCGCAAGATGTCGTCGACATCACCCTGTTCTACGAACAGGAAGCAAGCGACCCGTCTGCGCTCACCAGCGCGCTCAACCAGCGCGCCGATACCGCACTGCGTCAGGCGAAGGGCGTGAGCGGCGTCACGGCACGCACCGGTTCGTTCTCGATCTATCCGTCAACCGACCGCGATGGGCGCATCTCCGCATGGCGCGGCCGCACAGAGGTCGTACTCGAATCGCATGATTTCACCGCAGCGTCGAAGCTGGCCGGCCAGATGGCCTCGAACATGCAGGTCGGCAACGTGCAGTTCTCGCTATCGCCGGAAGCGCAGCGTGCTGCAGAGCAAAAGCTCACCGGCGAAGCCATCGCCTCGTTCCGTCAACAGGCGAGCGCCGGCGCTCAGGCGTTCGGCTATAGCGGCTATTCGATCCGTGAAGTCAACATTGGACAAAACGGTGTGATGCCGCGTCCCCTGATGATGATGAGCGCACGTGCGATGGGCGCCGATGCCAAGGCGGCCGCGCCGTTGCCGCTCGAAGCGGGTACTTCGACGGTGACCGTGACCGTGAACGGCTCTGTGCAGATGAAGTAAGGCATGGGAACGCGAAGGCTCGAAGATTCGGGCGCTGCGCGTTACACATGAGTCAAGAGAGCCGCAAGATAAGCCGCACAACAAAAACGCCACGGAAAAACTTGCCGTGGCGTTTTTCATTCAGCGCGTTCAGCGCGGCGTGGCGTTCAGTTCGCGCCGACAGCCTTGATTGCTTCGCGGCCCTTGCGTCGATATGCCCATACCAGCATGACCACGCCAGCGAGGATCATTGGCATTGACAGCCACTGCCCCATGGACAGCCCCATCGCCAGCAGCCCGAGGAAATCATCGGGTTCACGGGCGAATTCCACCGTAAAGCGGGCAAAGCCATAGCCGATCAGAAACACGGCGGAGATCGCGCCCATCGGCCGCGGCTTGCGCGAGAAGAACCACAACACGAAGAACAACGTGATGCCTTCGAGCGCGATTTCGTACAGTTCCGACGGATGACGCGGCAGCATGTGATATTGCGCGAAGATCTCGTTCAGATGCCACTTCGCCGCCAGTTCCGGATGGCGCGTGAGCCAGACGGCGTCGTCGTTCGAGGCGCCTGGGAACATCATCGCCCACGGCGCGCTCGGATCGGTGACGCGGCCCCACAGCTCACCGTTGATGAAGTTGCCGAGTCGGCCCGCGGCGAGCCCGGTGGGCACCATCGGTGCGACGAAATCGGTCACCTGCAGCCACGAGCGCTTGCGTTGGTACGCAAACAGCACCATCGCCAGCGTGACGCCGAGAAAGCCGCCGTGAAACGACATGCCGCCTTCCCAGACCTTGAAGATGTCGAGCGGGTGCGCGAAATAGTAATCGGCCTTGTAGAACAGCACGTAGCCAAGACGGCCGCCGAAAATCGTGCCGAGTACGCCGTAAAACAGCATGTCGTCGATATCTTTGGCGGTCCAGCCTTGCGCGGCGACGTACGGCAGACGCAAGCGCAGCCGGCCAACGACGATCGCCATGATGAACGCTACCAGGTACATCAGACCGTACCAGCGCACGGCGAGCGGCCCTAGGTGGATCGCGATAGGGTCGAAATTTGGATGAATGTGCATCGTATTGTTATGGGCAGTTCAGGTTCAAAAGCGGATTCGATAAGGCGTAGCAGGTTGGCATTGGACGGACCAGAACGCGATGCGTTCGCCGCGGGTTGGTTCTGACATGCAAAAAGGCGCAGTGTAAGCCCCGTAGCTTTCACTCCCCTCACCTGTGCGGATCAGCCTGCGCTTCGACGGTGGCGGCATGCGCCCGCACGATGCCGATGAACCCGGCCAACACCGGGCTCACCTGCGCGGTGCGCCAGACCAGCCCGGTCTCGATGGCCGGCACCGACTCGCGCAGCGGCCGGTACACCACACCGGTGCGGCGCAGGTTACGCAACGACTGCGGCACCAGTGCGACACCCATGCCCGCCGACACCAGGCTCACGATCGTCTGCATCTGGATCGCCTCCTGGCCAATCCGCGGCGTGAGGCCGGCGACGCCGTAGCAATCCATAATGATGTCATAAAAGCCTGGCGCGAGACGCCTTGGGAAAATCACAAGCGGTGCGTCGGCGACATCGCGCAGGCTGATCGGCGCGTCAAGCCACTCGGCGCCAGTCGACGCGGACGACCCTTCGACCCGCGCAGCCCTCTCCGACGACATGGCAATCACCAGCGGCTCGCGCGCGATCGGCAGCCAGGACAATTGGGCTGCATGACGCGGCGGCAGCGGCGCAATCACGAGGCCGGCGTCGATGCGGCCAGCCACCAGTTCATCGATCTGCACGTCACTGGTGGCCTCGGTCAATTGCAGGCGCACCCGCGGATGGCGCGCGCCGAAGTCGCGCAAGAGCGAGGGCAAAAGCCCGTAGTCCGCAGTCGAAACGAACGCCAGCGACAACACCCCCGCCTCGCCGCGCGCCAGACTTTGCGCGAGTGGTCGCAGGGCTTCCGCGCTGGCGAGCAGACGCCGCACCTCGGACAGCAGGTCGGTACCCACCTGGGTCAGTTCGACCGAACGCTTGGTGCGCGCGAAGAGTTCGACGCCCAGCGTCTCCTCAAGGGCGCGGATGGCCTGCGACAGCGGCGGCTGCGTCATGGAGAGGCGAACGGCCGCGCGACCGAAGTGTTTTTCTTCGGCGACGGCGATGAAATAGCGCAACTGGCGCAGGTCGGGCGTGACGGGTAGCATCATTAATACATTTTACGACCTTATGAGCCTCAAATAATACATTGGACTCGCGCATCGAAAAACTGCATTCTTGCAACCTGCGCCATCACCTAAACAACCTAAACTGAACAGAACTGAGCTGAACCCGGCTAAACCGGATCGAGCTTGCGTCGGTGGTCCGGTCCCAAGGAGCGGGACGGGACCGACGCAAAGATCAAAACAAACTGGAGCGCCCCATGCCGTACAACCGTCGTTCGAAGAACATCACACAAGGCGTCGCACGCTCGCCGAACCGTTCGATGTATTACGCCATCGGCTATCAGAAGGAAGACTTCGACAAGCCGATGATCGGCGTCGCCAACGGCCACTCGACGATCACACCTTGCAACGCCGGCCTGCAGCGCCTCGCCGACGCGGCAGTCGCCGCGGTCAAGGGCGCCGACGCGAACCCGCAAATCTTCGGCACACCGACCATCTCCGACGGGATGTCGATGGGTACGGAAGGCATGAAGTACTCGCTGGTGTCGCGCGAAGTGATCGCCGACTGTATCGAGACCTGCGTGCAGGGCCAATGGATGGATGGCGTCGTGGTGATCGGCGGCTGCGACAAGAACATGCCGGGAGGCATGATCGGCATGCTGCGCGCAAACGTACCTGCTATTTACGTGTACGGCGGCACGATCCGTCCGGGCAACTGGAAGGGCGTCGACCTGACCATCGTGTCGTCGTTCGAAGCGGTGGGCGAATTCACCGCTGGACGGATGTCGCAGGAAGATTTTGAAGGGGTCGAAAAGAACGCCTGCCCGTCGACGGGTTCGTGCGGCGGCATGTACA
>JBEKNG010000609.1:0-4151 GCA_049523075.1 Paraburkholderia sp. | reverse complement strand
AGTGCAGCGGCATCGTCTGCCTGTGCCTGCCCGACGACAAGATCCGCGCGCTCCAACTGCCGCCGATGGTCGTCAACAACGAGAGCCGCCATGGCACGGCGTTTACCGTGTCGATCGAAGCGCGTGAAGGCGTGACGACCGGCGTCTCCGCGGCCGACCGCGTGACGACGATTCGTGCCGCGATTGCCGAGAAGGCCAAGCCGACGGATATCGTCAGTCCTGGTCACGTGTTTCCGTTGCGGGCCATGCCCGGCGGCGTGCTGGCACGGCGCGGCCATACGGAAGGCACGGTCGATCTGGCAATTCTCGCCGGCCTCAAACCCGCTGGCGTGCTATGCGAACTGATGAACGCGGACGGCACGATGACGCGCGGCGCGGACGTCGAGCGTTTCGCGGCCCGACACAATCTGCCGATGCTGACGATTGCCGAACTGGTGGAATTCCGCCAGGCGCTGGCGGCCGCGCGTGAGTGCTGCGTGGACGAGGTGTGATGGAGAGGGCAGGACTCGCGCGCTATCAGCGCGGGTTCTGCCTGCAACCACGGGTGCTATGGATGGTAGGGTTCGCGCACCCGGAAGCTGAACCAAGAAAGGGCCGCCGAACCTCAACATACAGTGGCTTGGCGTTGACGGCTCGCGCCGCCTCGGGCAAACCCAGAGTCGCCTTTTAAGATTGCACGTCCCCGAACTCGCCGTGCACACCCGCTTCGACCAGCGCCGGCAGTTCATCCATATGCTCCATGATGCGCGTCATGCCCATCTTGCGCAGCGCATCCGCATAACCGTCCGGAATATGACTCGCGCCGACGAACGCGATCGTCTTCATGCCGGCCGCGCGCGCGGCGTTCAGCCCGGCGACGCTGTCCTCGACCACCAGACACCTGGCCGGCTCCACGCCCAACTGCTGCGCAGCGAACAGATACACGTCGGGGTAGGGCTTCGGCCGGGCGACCTGCTCGGCGCTGAAGACGCGTTCGCCGAATACCTCCTGGAGCCCGGCGCGCCGTACCGAAGCCTGTACACGCTTCATACGGCTATTCGATACGACTGCGGCCGGCAGCGGCACGCGTTGCAGTGCATCGCGCACGCCGCCCACCGCAGTGAGCCTTGAACTGAGCGCGAGCTCGACGTTGTGTTCGACGGTCTCGAGAAAGTCCGCTGGTAGTTTGATCTCGAACGACGCCTCGATGCTTTCGAGAAAGCGTGAGGTCTGCTGACCGAACGCCGTCTTCACGGCGCCGGCGAAGTCGAGGCCGGGGAAGGTTGCCGAAAGCGTTTCGAGGAGGACATGGTCAGCGATAACTTCGCTGTCGACGAGAACGCCGTCGCAGTCACAGATGAGATGGTCGATCATGCCGGAACAGGGAGCGAGGGGCGCGTGGGCTGTCAGGCCCGCGCGCAAACTTGAAAGCATCATGATACGTGCTTTGTTGGCGTCTGCGCGGCCGCTTCGCTCCTGGTGGGTAGAGCCGTGTCAATGCACGTGCAGGTAGATCCATGCGGCGGCCGCACCGCCCGCGAGGGGGCCCATTACGGGAACCCAGGCATAGCGCCAGTCGCTGTCGCGCTTGCCGGGGATAGGCAGTAGCGCGTGCATCAGACGCGGCGACAGGTCGCGCGCCGGGCTCATCGCATAGCCCGTCGGGCCGCCAAGCGAAATGCCGATGCCCAGCACCAGCAGGCCGACCGGCAGCGCATCCAGCGCACCGAGGCCGACTTGCGGCGAGGCCAGATAGAGCACGCCGAGAATCAGCACGAAGGTGCAGATCATTTCGGTCAGGAAGTTATGCGGGGCGCTTCGAATCGCGGGGGCCGTGCAGAACACGCCCAGCTTGACGTCGGCATCCGGCTCCTTCTCGAAGTGCTGGCGGTAAGCCATCCACACGAGACCCGCGCCCGCCATGCCACCGAGCATCTGCGCCGCGACGTAGCCGGCCACCTTACTCCACGCGAATTTGCCGGCCAGCGCGAGGCTGATGGTCACAATCGGATTCAGGTGCGCGCCGCTGAACGACGCCGTCATGAAGACCGCGATGAAGACCGCCATCGCCCAGCCCATCACGATCACGATCAGATCAGCGCCCTTGCCTTTGGTGCGGGCGAGCAACACGTTGGCGACCGCCCCGTTGCCCAACAGAACAAGCACCGCTGTGCCGATGAATTCGGCAATGTAAGGTGACATGATATGCACTCCAAAATATAGTTTTTAAAGAAGCCGCCCCGGATGCGGCTTCATGGCCTCAATGTTGCGTCAACGGATACACGCTACTCGGCGTGTATCGGGGCTATCGCAAGGGTATCAGGGTGTATCGGCCCAGGCCTTCGCCGCGCGGATCGCGCGTTGCCATCCAGCCAGATTGCTCTTGACTTCGCTCAGCTCCATATCCGGTGTGAAGCGGCGATCGAGCGCCCACTGGCTCTGCAACTCGTCCACGTCCTTCCAGTAGCCCACCGCGAGACCGGCCAGATACGCCGCACCCAGCGCAGTTGTTTCGCTGACCTTCGGACGGACCGCGTCGACGCCGAGAATGTCGGCCTGGAACTGCATCAGCAGATTGTTCGCGCAGGCGCCGCCGTCGACGCGCAGTTCGCCGATGCGGATCCCCGAGTCGGCTTCCATGGCCCTCAGCACGTCGAGCGACTGGTAGGCGATCGAATCGAGCGCAGCACGGGCGATATGCGCCGAGGTCGTGCCGCGCGTGACGCCGAACAGCGTGCCGCGTGCGCGTGCGTTCCAGTGTGGTGCGCCGAGGCCCGCGAAGGCCGGCACCAGGTACACGCCGTCGCCGTGCGGCACGGTACCCGCGAGCGCTTCGATTTCCGCTGCGCTCTTGATGATGCCCAGACCATCGCGCAGCCACTGCACCACGGCGCCGGCGATAAAGATGCTGCCTTCGAGCGCGTAGTTGATCTGGTCGCCGATCTGCCAGGCGATGGTCGTAACCAGGTTGTTGTTCGATTCGATCGGCTTGTCGCCGGTGTTCATCACGAGGAAGCAGCCCGTGCCGTAGGTATTCTTCACCATGCCCGAGCGCGTGCACATCTGGCCGAATAGCGCGGCGTGCTGATCGCCTGCAATACCGGCGAGCGGGATCTTCGAGGCGAACACGGTGGTCTTGGTCGGACCGTAGACTTCCGACGACGGACGCACTTCGGGCAGCATGCTGCGCGGAATGTCGAGCGCCTGGAGCAATTCGTCGTCCCACTGCAGCGTGTGAATGTTGAAGAGCATCGTGCGCGACGCGTTGGTGACGTCGGTCACATGCAGGCCGTGCTTGGTGAAGTTCCACACCAGCCAGCTATCGACGGTGCCGAACGCGAGACGGCCTTGCTTGGCTTTTTCGCGCGCACCTTCGACATTGTCGAGAATCCAGCGGATCTTGGTGGCCGAGAAATACGAGTCGATCGGCAGACCGGTCTTGGCACGGACCTTCTCTTCGAGGCCCTGCGCCTTGAGTTCGTCGCAGAAGTCGGCAGTGCGCCGGTCCTGCCAGACGATCGCGTTATAGATGGGATGACCGGTTTCGCGGTCCCAGACGATCGTGGTTTCGCGCTGGTTCGTAATGCCGATGGCGGCGATCGACGTGCCGTTCATCCCGGCACGTGTGACGGCCTCGGCTGCGACGCCCGCCTGGGTCGACCAGATTTCCTGCGGGTCATGTTCGACCCAGCCCGGACGCGGATAGATCTGCTGGAATTCCTTCTGAGCCGTCGAGATGATGTTGCCCTGACGGTCGAAAAGCATCGCGCGCGAACTGGTGGTGCCTTGGTCGAGCGCCAGGATGTACTGATCCTGCATTGTCTCTTCTCCATGTTTTATGAGTCGCCGGATCGACGATCCGGAAACGGGAACGGTTTGTTGTTTTTGGATGCTGCAACTGCCGTCGCTTCGTGCATTCCAGTTGCTAAGCGGTGTGCTGGAATGCGATGTTATCTGTGCCAGTGCCAGTGCCAGTGCCAGTGCCAGTGCCAGTGCCAGTGCCAGTGGCTGATCACGGCCGCGTTGGACGCGATGCGCTTACCAGTGCCTGGTTATGCTCGCTGAGGCTGATGCATGCTCATGTGCTTAACCGTGCTTACGCATCCTTATGCATGCTGACTCGCCGTGGCTTGCTTGAGCGGATTGCGCTCGACGGGCGAGCGGGCGAACCA
>JBEKNG010000608.1:0-4152 GCA_049523075.1 Paraburkholderia sp. | reverse complement strand
ATATCGGCATCCGGTTCCAGCCAACCTGAGCATTTGCGCAGCCCCGTCATCCAGTCACTGAAGTCAGGAGGTGCTATCGCGGAACTACATCTTCCATCTGATCGGTAACGCGGCACCGGGCACGATGAGGGGAACCCTCGGGATTTTTATGTGAGCACGCCACTGCGTGATCTCCGTTGTTAAGAGCGAGGCAGCCCCGCGACGGAAAGATGAAATGCGGTAACCAGCCCGCGGATATGAGCTTGATCCATCGTCGACAAACAGCCCGTGTACCGCGTTACCAATCAGGTCGGATATGCTCAACATTCGAGATCGCGGCAGCGAGGGTGGCACTCGTTCTGCTTGCAAAAACAGGCCATATGAAAAATCATTCTCCAGCGCTAGTTGCCCAATCTTTTCGCGTGTAGCGCCTTCAGATCGATTGGTGGTTCGCTCGCTCGCTGGCTGGCTCGTTGCGCCGAACACATCAGCTGCATGCTCCTGAAGTTGTCGCTTCCATTCCGTGATCTGGTTCGGATGTACATCGAACTGCTGAGCCAGTTCGGCCAGTGTGCGTTCGCCCCGTACCGCTGCCAGTACCACCTTTGCCTTGAACGCCGCTGAGTGCGTCCGCCGGGTTCTCTTTGTCATCTTCTGGTTTCCTTTGCAGGCATTATGCCAGGCTCAGATTCCAGCAGCTCCACTCATCGCTCTGTCCGAATTTCCGGCGCCACCTCTCTGATCCACCCGAGATGTCCGATTCCTGCCAGGCAGGCGGTGCTGCGTGCGTCCTTTTTGCGTTCCGACGGAGCTTCCATGCGTGCCACTACCATTCCAACGACGGTCGAGAGCATCCCGACATTGCTATCAGTCAACAAACGACTCGATGCCATGGCCGTAACGCCGTGGTTGTTCAGTATCACGTTGCCCAGCGGTGCTGCGCTCCTGCTTTTATTAGGAACACTGCATATGTTCGCTTTCGGTATTGGTATGTATTGGGAACGGTGGCTGCGATTGGCAGCGCAATCGAATGGCTCTGGGGAACCTCATTCATGACCGCGCCGATGCAGACTGACATTAGATTGGCTTGTTGATGCTTCTCGCTGATCGACAGTCTGTTGGACGCCTGCCCGTCTCGCCATCACGGTTGGGAACAGACCCTGGAGGCGCGGCAGGCCAACTTACTCCTCGAGTTGCATTTCCTTCGGAACCCCAAGTTCGCGCGAACTTGCGGCGGATTCTGGCTCACGCAATCGGACTTCGTCTGGGTGCTTATGCTGTGCGTAGTCGTTTCCGAGACCTTCAGCACAGCATATCCGTCCTTGCCTGCCGGACCAATTTCTATCGAGCGCGACGTGGCGTCAAATGTGCCCGAGCAGTTGCCATCCCAATCGCCATTGCTTGAGTCGACCGCACGTCGGTCAAGAACGGGGTGCAATGTCTGGCCGGCAGTGACGTACAGGCTCAGCGAAGTCGCCTCGTAGGGGTTAGCGCGCGACGACCCTGAGTAGTTGATGCGCATGCCAAATGCGCGGTTGGCCGGCGTTAGCTGATAGCGTGCGGTATCGACGGCGAGACCGGACAGACCCACTGCATCATAGGTGATGGCCGACGGCTGGTACGTATGCGCCACGACGGCACCCGTTGCGCTATCAGCAACGAGCACCTCCAGGTCGTCAGTGCCCGAATCGCCGTTATTTCCTTTCTGTGGCAACGGCAACGCCGCGACCGTCAGGGCAGGATTTGCTGGCCATGCATTGCAGGCCGCGTTGTCCGTGTCAACGGTACGACCGACGTGCAACTGCGCAACCCACGCTTAGAAATGATCTTCGCATCCGGCGTGAGCAAGAATGGGCGTCAGCAGGGTCGCAGCAATGATGAGTACCGTACGAATTCGGCGTGAATCTGCCTTCATATTTGCACCAGAGCCACCCTGAGCAGGGGCGGTGCACCGGCCATTAGTTTCTTGATGCAGTTCGCGCCGAAGCACCAAAAGGACTTGCTTTTACTAGTTCCTTACCATAAAGTAAGGAATATGGAATCAGGGAGGTGAAATGGCGTCTGCAACTGTTACATCGAAGGGCCAGGTGACGATTCCGGTCGACGTGCGCAACCAGCTCGGGCTAGCCGCCGGGGACCGTATCGAGTTCATCCTCAACGACGAAACCGGGCGCTACGAAGTGGTTCCGGCCACCCGCTCCGTGACTGCACTGAAGGGCATCATCCGCAAACCGGCGAAACCCGTGTCGGTTGAGGATATGAATGCGGCAATTGCCGATCAGGGAGCTTCGGCTCGATGATCGGCCTCGATACAAATGTGCTGGTTCGCTATTTCGCGCAGGATGATCCGGTGCAGTCGGGTAAGGCGAGCGCGCTGATTGAATCGCTCACACCTGAACGGCCGGGCTATGTCACGCAGGTAGCGTTGATCGAAGTGGTCTGGGTGCTCGGGCGTGCGTACGACGCGGGCCGCGAAGAGATTGCACAGGTTATCGAAACGCTGCTGCGCACGAAGGAACTGGTGGTGGAGGCTGCCGAAACTGTTTGGAAGGCACTGCGGCTGTACGCGGGTTCGTCGGCCGACTTCGCCGATTGTCTGATCGAGCGCGCGTGTCACGAAGCGCAGTGCGAATATACGGTGACGTTTGACGCGAAAGCGGCGAAAACCGCCGGACTGAAACTCATCAAGTAGCGGAAAAGCGGGGACTCGAAATGTACAACCCTGCTGCACAATTCACTGCCGTCACTGTAGCCAGTGACCTCATTGCGGTGTTCAACAAGGTTTGCGGCGACGCCAAGATTGACGATTTCGCATCGCTCGATAACGCGCTTCGGCAAATCGCAGTGCGGGCAGAGCGTGAATTCGGTTCCTGCGGTGCTCTCAGTGAGAATCGCCGACAGGTATTGGCTGAGGCCGTCGCGGAGCTAGCAACTGCACGGGAAGCGGCGGGCGGCCAGAAGGTCATCGACATGACAAACGCATTGAAGCGAGCCGCTGGCCGCATCAATACTCTGGTTGTGGACGTCATGACGAATACGGGCTGACAGGGAAAGATCGACGACGAGTCGAATCGTCTCAACTAGGTCGGGAAAGCACGTCCATGACATCCATCACGCTCGAACTACCGACGGAGGAAGCGCAAAGCATGCCGCTTAGCCAGCTTCTTCCTCAACCGAGCGGCCCCATTCCTGGGAACGAGACTATTTTCACTGTGAATCTGACAAGCGCTCAGTGGTCTGCTGTCTCACGCGTCCTGGCGGCGGATCGAATCCCATACAAGATTCTTCGAACGGGCCGCGCTCATTGGGAAGCCCATAACGGCGCGCACTGGTGAACGAGAAAAGACTTATGTCACATATTGACGTAGCACGGTGTTGGCGCAAGGAAAACGGGTACGACGGGTGAGCTGGCGTCATCGTGCTGTTTGACGGCAAGGTGCAAAGCTGGGTCAACGAACTGCGTAATCCGGACCACCGGCAACCGGGCTACGAATAATGGCTGGGGCACTGTCAGGTTGATGGGGAGGCGGCGGTAGAATGAAGTGGGTGCTGCGTCCAGACCCGGTGCCGCGCAAGATCGTGACGGACCAGTTGCGCAGCTATCCGACGGCGAAGGCTGACATTCCTGAGCTTGCTCATGTGAAGCACGTTTTCGTCAAGGCGGCTGCACGTGTGAACAACCGTGCCGAAAACAGCCACAGCCGACCCGCAGGCGCGAACGCCAGATGTGCGGCTTTCGCGATGCGCGTCGCACGCCAGCGTTTCTGTCATGTTTTGGCCCGATCCGGCAGCACTTCGCGCTGCCCAGACATCAGATGAACGCAGCAAGTCATCGCTCCGTACTCCAGGAACGCTTCGCCACATGGCATGGTTGGACTGTCACTTCGCATCTCAGAAAGATATGTAATAAGGATAACTATGCTCGAGACAAACAGGTAGTCTACAGCCGTCAACTTGACAAAGCCAAATGGGGGTCCTGCGGCATGCGCGCGTGCCAGTGCCGCAGATCAGCGACGACATCGGCATCTGGCTGCCGGCGCGCGCGGTCGCCACCCTGCGCGCGCACACTATCTCACGCTGGCAGAACCACCGTACGGATTCTGCGCCGACGCCAGTGGTGGAAAGCGGTTCCCGGGCTCGGTCCCGCCAGTGTGCGTCGCATTGAGGCGTTCT
>JBEKNG010000607.1:0-4155 GCA_049523075.1 Paraburkholderia sp. | reverse complement strand
CCAAAATAGCAGTTATCAATAACGTACTGTACCCAGCTTGTGTGGGATGCCTTCCACCACTTGTTGTCCTTGATAACCTGCAACACGCCGCCGAGGCAGAAATCAAAACGCTTCAATCCGCCCTTCAGAAACGGCACCATTTCCAAGGCTTCGGCCTGGTCAAGCTTAGCGATAGCGGCGGGGATTTCGGTAAGCGGGTTACCTTCGAGGATCAAAGTGATATTCATGTTACGGCTCCATCCGTGCGGGGCGAACGAACGCCCCTAGCTATTAAATAGCCAAGGATCGAGGGGCTACACAATGAGCGTATTGGCGCATGGAGTGCAGCCCGACCCGTTGCAGGTCGAACCTTGGTTTCAATACTTCCGGTGGCACTCCATTGCCGTTGCAGTGTCGCAGCACTGCGGTGATGGTGATTAGATTAGACCAATACAGGGGGAAAACAAGGGGGGAAATGAGCGGTAGCGCACACAGGCGGGGTAAATTGGGGGTAAATAATGGCTGGCCCATTACCCCGAGGTGGCCGCAAAGCGTTGCTGTATAAGGCTCACAGCGTTTGCATAGTAGGTTTTGATAGAAACCGCCATGTCTGATCTGTTCGACGAATACCCGAATCTCATCATCGCGCTGGAATTGCTAGTCGCGCTCTTCGTGCTGGTTTTCATCGTTGTCTGGACGTCGTCCGGCAAGAAGAAAGCGACGCGCGACAAACAACGCTGAGGTTGCTTAAAGACAGCGTGCGGCGCCGCCGGTTCAATGCAGCGTGCGCGGCATGCGCAAGACGAACTCGGGCACCGGCGCTTCAAAGCGCTCGCCGTCTTCAGCAACGCAGAAATACTCCCCGCGCATGGTGCCGACGGGCGTCGCGATCACCGCCCAACTCGTATATTCGAATTGCTCGCCTGGCTTGAGCAGCGGCTGATGGCCGACCACGCCGAGCCCCTTCACTTCCTGCTCGTGTTTGTCGCTATCGGTAATCACCCAATGGCGCGCAATCAGTTGTGCCGGCACCTGACCGCTGTTGCGGATGGTCAGCGTGTAGGCGAACGCATACTGGCGGCGCTCGGGGTCCGACTCGTCGGGCAGGTACTGTACCTGCGCCGCTACGCTGAATTCGTACTGGCTCATCCTGATTCCGGTCTGGTGAAACGATCTGGTGAAAGCCTGTGAGTCGCCCGGGCGCCAATGCTTTCAGGCGCGCCGGTGAAGGCTCTCTTATGGTTCCGCATTCTGGCGCATGCACGGCATGCCCGCAACCGGACAATCCCATCTGGACAAGGCTTCGAGGCCCGTAAGACGCTAAAATAGCGTTTTCTGCCTACCGCCCGCCCCTGCCATGACGCAATTCCGCATCTCCCCCAGCATTCTGTCGGCCGACTTCTCGCGGCTCGGCGAAGAAGTTCGCAATGTCGTCGCCGCCGGCGCCGACTGGATTCACTTCGACGTGATGGACAACCATTATGTGCCGAACCTGACCATCGGCCCGCTGGTGTGCGAAGCGCTCCGCCCGCACGTCGGCGTGCCGATCGACGTGCATCTGATGGTGCGCCCTGTCGACCGGATCGTGCCCGACTTCGCCAAAGCGGGCGCCAACGTGATCAGCTTTCACCCTGAAGGCTCGGATCACATCGACCGCACGCTGTCGCTGATCCGCGACCACGGCTGCAAGGCCGGCCTCGTGTTCAATCCGGCCACCTCGCTGAGCTACCTCGATTACGTGATGGACAAGGTCGATCTGGTGCTGATCATGTCGGTGAATCCCGGCTTTGGCGGCCAGTCGTTCATCCCCGAGGCGCTCGTCAAGCTGCGCGACGCACGCAAGCGCATCGACGCGTACAACGAGAAGACCGGCCGCGACATCCATCTCGAAGTGGACGGCGGCGTGAAGGTCGACAACATCGCCGAAATCGCAGCAGCGGGCGCAGACACGTTCGTAGCCGGCTCGGCGATCTTCGGCCACCACGACTACAAGACGATCATCGCCGAGATGCGCGCCGAACTGGCTAAAGTCGAGCAACGCGCATGACGACCGGCGCGACGCCGCAGTTTCCCGCGCCCGTATTCACGGGCCCGCGTATCCTCGCGGCGATCATCGACCTCGACGGCACGATGATCGACACCGCGGACGACTTCACGGCCGGCCTGAACGGTATGCTCGCCCAGCTCGACGCGGCGGAAACGTCGCGTGAGGAGGTGGTGGGCTATGTCGGCAAGGGTTCCGAGCACCTGATCCGCAGCGTGCTCGCGCCGCGCTTCGAGACTGCCCACGCGCAGGACCGCTTCGACGAAGCGCTCGCGATCTACCAGGAGGAGTACGCCCGGATCAATGGCCGCCACACGCGTCTCTACCCGGACGTCGAAGCCGGCCTGATCGCCATGCGCGACGCCGGGCTCAGACTCGCGTGCGTCACGAACAAGCCGCACCGTTTCGCTGTGGAATTGCTGCAGCAGTACGGGCTGATCGGTCATTTCAGCGTCGTGCTCGGCGGCGACAGCCTGCCGAAAAAGAAGCCCGATCCGTTGCCGATGCTGACCGCCTGCGCCCAGTTGCAGATCGCGCCAGAGGCCACGGTGGCCATTGGCGACTCGGAAAACGACGCGCTGGCCGGACGCGCGGCGGGCATGGCAACGCTGACCGTTCCGTACGGCTACAACCATGGCCAGGCTGTACAAACAATAAAATCGGATGGTATAGTTGCCTCGCTGCTCGATGCCGCCAAGGCTATCGCAGCGCACCATTCAATGACCTAAGAAGTCCTTCATCCTCATGTTTCTGAACAAAAAACGGAGTCTGAGCAGCATCGACCGGGGAGCCTGGCCCTGGCGTCGCTGGTCGCGCTAACCTCTGCTGAGGTACGCCGAAGCTCGTCTTCGGCACCGTTTTTTGCTTCGCTGCGCTCACGCGCCTTTCCCTGTAGTTTTCGTCGCATCGGTTCATGCGGCCGTCGTGTACGCCAAGTACCGTGGCACGCCCATACCTTGCACGCTTCGCGGGAAAGCTCGCGCCGGTTGGCCTAATCTTGTCTTTAACACGACCAGAAGAGACGAGGCTTCGCCCAACTGGCCACGCAGAGAGCGCATCGCCCCGCTTTGTCCGACGCACGCCGCGCCCGGACCTATAAACAGGATCGGAACATGACCGAACTCGAATTCCAGTCCCTCGCAAACGAGGGCTACAACCGCATCCCGCTGATCGCCGAAGCGCTCGCCGACCTTGAAACGCCGCTCTCGCTGTACCTGAAGCTCGCCCAGCCTGAGCGCAACGGCGCCAACTCGTTCCTGCTGGAGTCCGTCGTGGGCGGCGAGCGGTTTGGCCGCTATTCGTTCATCGGCCTGCCGGCCCGCACTCTGCTGCGCACCCGCAATGGCGTGTCCGAGGTGGTGACGGACGGCAAGGTTGTCGAAACGCACGAAGGCGATCCGCTCGAATTCATCCAGCAGTTCCAGGGCCGCTTCAAAGTGGCACAGCGCCCGGGACTGCCGCGTTTCGCAGGCGGTCTGGCTGGCTACTTCGGCTATGACGCGGTGCGTTACATTGAGAAAAAGCTCGCGCACACGGCGCCGCCTGACGATCTGAACCTGCCCGATATCCAGTTGCTGCTGACCGAAGAAGTCGCGGTGATCGACAACCTCGCGGGCAAACTGTATCTGGTGGTCTACGCCGATCCGACCACGCCCGAAGCCTATACGCGCGCCAAGCAGCGACTGCGCGATTTGCGCCAGCGTCTGCGCACGACTGTGCAGCCGCCGGTGACTTCCGCCAGCGTGCGCACCGAGACCTACCGCGAATTCGCCAAAGACGATTACCTGGCCGCCGTACGCAAGGCGAAGGAATACATCGCCGCCGGCGAGCTGATGCAGGTACAAGTCGGCCAACGTCTGACGAAACCGTATCGCGACAATCCCCTTTCCCTGTACCGCGCGCTGCGTTCGCTGAACCCGTCGCCGTACATGTATTACTACAACTTCGGCGATTTCCACGTGGTTGGCGCGTCGCCGGAAATTCTGGTGCGTCAGGAAAAACGCGGCGAGGACCGCATCGTCACCATCCGACCGCTCGCCGGCACGCGTCCGCGCGGCAACACGCCAGAACGGGATGCCGAGCTCGCTACCGAACTGCTCAACGACCCGAAGGAAATCGCCGAGCACGTGATG
>JBEKNG010000606.1:0-4159 GCA_049523075.1 Paraburkholderia sp. | reverse complement strand
GCTATAACTTTTTCGAAGTGCAGCGCGTGCCGATGTCGCGGAATCGGTCACTCAACGCGGCTGCAGATGGACAGACAGGAGTGACGCATGACTCAAACCACGCAGCAACTTGAACTGGGACGGCAGAAGATTGTTGAAGACTTGCGCGTGTTGGTGGCGGACTCGGAGGAAATGCTGCGGCTGGCAGCCAACGTTCCGGGCGAAGGCGTCGGCGCGCTGCGGGAGCGTTTGAGTACGCATGTCGACTCGCTGCAAGCGGCGCTCGGTGATGCGCAGAATGCGGCGCAGCGGCGTTATCGGGTCGCGGCGGTGAATACCGAGCGTTATGTGCGCCACAACCCGTGGCGCGCCATCGGCATTGCTGCCGGCGTCGGCTTTCTACTCGGCGTGCTGGCGGCGCGTTAGGCGCGTCAGGCGCCGCATCGGCTTCCGGCGTGCTTGACTTTACTGGATAAGCGCGTTGAATCAGCATATTGAAGCAGCTAGTCACCGATTTACCCTACGGAGGATGCACTATGGCACGGCCCAAGATTGGCATTTTCGGTGCACTGGTCGCGGTCGGCGGGTTGCTGGCGTGGCGCTGGGCGCAGAAGCACCGGGCCTCGCAAGCCAATTTGAACCGCGAACTCAGTCGCTGGGAGGACGAAGGTGGGACGGTTGCGCCAACTACGCAGGCCGCGCCGACCGTGGCGAAGGCGCCGGCTGTCGCAGCCGGCGGGACATCCCCGGCCGCGACGAACGGCGCGAGCCATCCGAATGGCCTCGGCGAAGCGTGGCCTTTTCCCCATAGTTGAGATGTCTCGGCGCGACCCTTTCAGTCGCGGGTGAAGGCGGCCCAGCGGGGCGGCGCGATTAGGGCGCAAAAGGCGTGCGGGCATTCAGTTTGCCTTCATAAAGCCGTATAATAGGAATTCATACAACAATACCCCGGTTTGGACCTGAATAACGCACGTATTGTTGCAAATTCGTGCCAAATCAGATTTTGGCCATAGGCGGTCGGCCACACATCAAGTTAGTATGTACTCACACTGACGCGCCGTCTCTGCGGCGTCCGGGCGGTGGCGCTAAAGCGCCAAGCTATTTCTCCATGCCTTTGCGCATGCCATCTTCAACCAGAACTTTCGGGCTTTCGAGACGCGATGCCACACGTATTGATTGTTGATGACGACGCCGGTACCCGCGAGGCGCTTGCAGCCATCATTGGGGAAGACGGCCTCACTACGGCCACTGCGGGCGATTTGCGCGAAGCGCGCATCCAGTTGGTCCGGCAGATGCCGGATGTCGTATTTACAGACCTGAAGCTGCCGGACGGCAGCGGGGTCGACCTGTTTGAAGATCTCGACCCGCGTTCAGGTGTCGAGGTGATCGTGATTACCGGGCACGCCACAGTGGAGTCTGCGGTCAACGCACTGAAAATGGGCGCGACCGACTACCTGGTGAAGCCGATCAACATGCAGCGCGTGAAGGCGATTCTGTCGCGCCTGCCGCGTCCCGGGGACCTCAAGGCCGAAATCGGCACCTTGCGCGGCGAGCTGCGCCGCATGGGGCGTTTTGGACTCATGCTCGGCAACTCGCCGGTCATGCAGGAGGTCTACGACCAGATTAGCCGGGTTGCGCCGACAGCGGCTTCGGTGATGCTGGTGGGCGAGTCCGGCACCGGCAAGGAAGTGGCCGCGCAGACCTTGCACCAGTTGAGCTTGCGCCGCAAACACGCGTTTCTCGCGGTGAATTGCGGCGCGATTTCGCCGAACCTGATCGAATCGGAAATGTTCGGCCATGAGCGCGGCTCGTTCACGGGCGCCGACCGTCAGCACAAGGGCTATTTCGAACGGGCCAATGGCGGCACGCTGTTCCTCGACGAAATCACCGAAATGCCTATCGAGCTGCAGGTCAAACTGCTGCGCGTGCTGGAAACGGGCATGTTCATGCGGGTCGGCACGACCAAGGAAATCGAAACCGACGTGCGCCTGATTGCGGCAACCAATCGTGATCCGGAGCAGGCGGTGCTCGAAGGCAAGTTGCGCCTCGACCTGTACCACCGCCTGAACGTGTTTCCGATCAGCCTGCCGCCGCTGCGCGAGCGCGGCAAGGACGTCGACCTGTTGGCGCAATCGTTCCTCGATGAACTCAACGAGCGGCACAGCACGCGCAAGCACTTCCCGGTCGCGGTCAAGGAGATGCTGCTGTCGTATCCCTGGCCTGGCAACGTGCGCGAACTGAAGAATTATGTGCAGCGCGCGCACATCATGTCCGGGACGGATTCGGATAGCACGGCCACGGTGCCGTTGCAGATCACGCTGTCGAAACCTGCTGCCGGCACCGCGATCACGATTCCGTTTGGCACCTCGCTTGCGGAGGCGGACCGTCAGCTGATTCTCGCCACGCTCGAGCAATGCGGTGGTGTGAAAACGCGCGCGGCGGAAATTCTCGGCATCAGTCTGAAAACGCTGTACAACCGCCTCGTCGAGTACGGCAATGACGCGAGCCGTGCTGAAGACGGCGATGTTTCGGACGAATCGCGGGCCTTGGGCGACGCCGACGCCTGATGTACTGATCTACTGATGTATGGCTCGGGGGCGTATACGCCTCGGCATAAGCCTTGCTGCGGTTGGGTTAACGCACACAAGGGATCTTTTTTATGCAGCTACACGTTCCCGCGCTCCACGCGCACCGTCCCGAGCCGACTGACCCGCCCAATCCCGCCGAACCCGATACCGTGCCGGAGCCATCGCACGAGCCGATCGAACCCGTGGCGCCGCCAATCGGCGATCCGCCTGCACAGCCCAACGAAACGCCCCATATCTCGCGTGGCGCGCGCCGTTACATGATGTAGTGACGTCAATTTTCAGCGCCGTGGCCAGCTGGGGCCGCCGCCCGCGCGGGCCATCGTTCATTTTGGTGTACTTGTTACAAAGCGGGCGACGCTTTTACCGGCAAATTGCTGTAGCGGGCCCTAGACTATGTTCAGGCCGTCCATCAGGACGGCGGGCTTCCCCAGGAGGCATCGACATGAGACACCCGGCATTGCGGCGCTCCGCGCGCCATTCCAAGCGCGATTCGCGCCCCGGCAGCGGAGCGGGCGGCCCGCCTGTAGGGCCGGATCCGGCAGGGCAGAACCGCATCGCTCCTGATGCCCCGCCAGACGGCGAACACAATCAGGGCGGCGTGCGCCCTGAAGGTCTCGAATATCAGCGTGACCTCGGCTCCGAGCAGGATGCCTGACGGCTCGCGCCGACATCGCCACACGCGGAAGATTCTTTTTGCAGAATGCCTGCGGCAGGTAGGTTTCAGCTCGCCTGTCACATTTGCATACATTTCTATTCTGCTTGTTTTGAGATAGCGGCACGCGATTTGCATGCACCACGACGGCACATCCCCGCATGCAACGAACAACTGAATGAGGTGGAGCACCAATGAGCAGATTGATCGTGGTATCGAATCGTGTCGCGCCGACGCAGGAAGGCCGCCCCGCAGCAGGTGGTCTTGCAATCGGTGTACTGGACGCCCTCAAGGAAACCGGCGGCGTATGGTTCGGCTGGAGTGGCGAGACGGTGGCAGAGCCAGCCGCCCCGGTGATCGAAAAGCAGGGCAACGTGACGTACGCGACGGTGGGCCTCACCAAGCGCGATTACGATCAGTATTACCGCGGCTTTTCGAATGCGACCCTGTGGCCGACTTTCCACTACCGCAACGACCTGTCGCGCTTCGATCGGCAGGAGTACGCCGGCTATCTGCGCGTGAACCAGACGCTGGCAAAGCAGTTGAAGGAGATGATCAAGCCCGATGACATCATCTGGGTGCACGATTATCACTTGCTGCCTTTCGCCAAGTGCCTGCGCGAACTTGGCGTGAAAAACCCGATCGGCTTCTTCCTGCATATCCCGTTTCCGGTGCCCGAAGTGCTGCGCAGCGTGCCGCCGCACGAGGAACTCGTGAAGGCCATGTGCAGCTACGACGTGGTGGGTTTTCAGACCGAAGCGGATCGCCAGTCGTTTGTCGACTACATTGAGCGCGGGCAGCACGGCACGTCGAGCGAAGACGGCATGGTGCACGCCTATAACCGCTTCCTGAAGGTCGCAGCCTATCCGATCGGAATCTATCCCGATGCGATTGCCAAGGCCGCCGAACAGTTCACGGATCGCAAGCCGGTTCGTAGCCT
>JBEKNG010000605.1:0-4166 GCA_049523075.1 Paraburkholderia sp. | reverse complement strand
CGCGTCGGGCGACACGCTGCGTTTCGCGCCACCTGCGCCGCATCTGGAATGGCATGTGCTGCTAGATACCGCAGACCCCGACGCGCCCCCTCATCCGCTGGCGGTGCCGGAGCTGGAAGTGGCCGGCCACGGCCTCGTCATGCTGGCCGCGCGGCCGGAAGGCGAGGCAGACTGGCAAGCCGGCTGGGAAGCGGGGCCGCAACATGGCCAGCGATTGTTGACCGCGTTGCCACCCGACCCAGGCACGGCGTAGCCCACCGACGGCGGATCGCACACACGTAACGTTGCCGGAACACGAGGCGGCGGAGCAAAACCGAATGGTGATGAATCATGTCCGAAAGTCCGATTGATCCTCACGCGCGTCATCATGCGCATTGCCTGCCGTTCGGGGCGCAGCTGCTGGGTGCGGCGAGTGCGAGACCACGCACGCGCTTTCGTTTCTGGGCGCCGTCGTGCAAGTCGGTGCAAGTCGAAATCGAGGGCCCAGCCACACCCCTCACGCTCGAGATGACGCCCACCGGCAACGGCTGGTTCGAAGCCGAAGCCGATGGCGGCGCGGGCACGCTGTACCGCTACCGCCTCGACGGCGAACTGGTGGTGCCGGATCCCGCTTCGCGGTTCCAGCCGCAGGACGTGCATGGCCCGAGCGAAGTGATCGATCCACGCGCCTACACGTGGCAGAACCCGCACTGGCATGGCCGGCCATGGGAAGAGACCGTGCTGTACGAATTGCATGTGGGCACGCTGGGCGGCTACGCGGGTGTCATGCAGCGTCTGCCCGCGCTCGCCGAACTGGGTGTCACCACCATCGAACTGATGCCGTTGAACGACTTTCCCGGCCAGCGGAACTGGGGCTATGACGGCGTGCTGCCGTTTGCGCCCGATTCGGCCTATGGGCGTCCGGACGAACTGAAGGCACTGATCGATACCGCACACGGTCTCGGTCTGAACGTATTCCTCGATGTGGTCTACAACCACTTTGGTCCGGACGGCAACTATCTGCGCCAGTATGCGAAGCCGTTCTTTCGCGAAGGCACTCACACACCCTGGGGCCCGGCCATCGACTTCGAGCGTACCGAGGTAAGCGATTTCTTCTGCGACAACGCGCTGTACTGGATCAACGAATACCGCTTCGACGGTCTGCGCTTCGATGCAGTGCATGCAATCGACAATCACGAATGGCTGCGCGAACTCTCTGATCATATTCGCGCCAAGGTACGGCACGGACGTCACGTGCACCTGGTCCTCGAAAACGAGCACAACACGGCCAACCTGCTCGAAACGCATTTCGACGCGCAGTGGAACGATGACGCGCACAACACCCTGCATGTGCTGCTGACGGGCGAGACGGAGGGCTACTATCACGCGTTTGCGGATGAACCCATCCGCAAGCTGGCGCGCGTGCTCGCCGAAGGATTTGCGTACCAGGGCGAGCCCTCGCCGATCCACGACGGCAAGCCGCGTGGTGAACCGAGCGGTCATGTGCCGCCCACTTCGTTCGTGATGTTCCTGCAGAACCACGACCAGATCGGCAATCGCGCATTCGGCGAGCGGCTGCGCAAGCTGTGCCCGTCAGATGCGCTGCGGGCCGCCACGGGCCTGTTGCTGCTCTCGCCGCAGATTCCGCTGCTGTTCATGGACGAGGAGTTCGGCTCGGATCAGCCGTTCCTGTTTTTCACCGACTACACAGGCGACCTGGCGGATGCCGTACGCGAAGGACGCCGCCGCGAATTCGCGCGCTTCGCATCCTTCAGCGACGAAAAGCGCCGCGCGCAGATTCCGGATCCGAATCATCCACAGACGTTCGCTGCTTCATCGCCGCCAGCCGGTCCCGCCGCGCAACCTGACGCGCGCGAACGGCTCGACTGGATGCATTTCTACAAATCCGCGCTGACGGTGCGGGCGAAGCTGATTACGCCACGCCTCGCGCATTCGAAGGCACTCAGTGCAACTGTGTTATCCGCGCAGAATGGCGGCGATGCCCACGCGCTCATCGCACGCTGGCGGCTCGACGACGGGGAGACGCTTACCATCGCACTGAATCTGGACCCCGCTGAAGTACCGTTTCCGGAGACGGAGACTGAGGCGCCCAAAGGAAAGGTCGTCTTCGAAACACCGCCGCGCGTGCGCGATCATCTCGACCAACATCGGTTGCCGCCCTATGCATTCGTCGCATGGCTGACCGGCGACGTCAGCGAGTACGCGAACACGCACGATGCGCGCAAAGTCATCGAACGGGAGTGGCACGCATGAACGCCACCCGACGTACCGAGTCCATCAACACCCTGGCCGCTCGCGCCGGCTTTGAGGTCGAATGGCAAGACGCGCACCACATCATCCAGCACGTTCCCGAAAGCACGCTCTCCGTGCTACTCGAACGCATGGGGCTGCCGTGCAGCAACGCGACCCAGATACGCCAGAGCGCCGCCGCGCTCGAAGCGGAACTGTCCGGCCGCAAGCTGCCGCCGCTGATGACCGCCGAATGCGAGCGCGGCATCGCGCTGCCGGCCGCGGCGATCAGATCCGGCAGCCACTACCGGATCGAGCTGGAAAGCGGTTCGCAGATCGACGGTCGCTTTACTGCACCGAAGGGCGAAGCCGCGCTGCTGTCGCCGATCGACGAACCCGGATATCACACGCTCTTCATCAACGACCACCGCATCACGCTCGCGGTGGCGCCGTCGCGCTGCTACACCGTCGCCGACGCGTGGCAGACCGTGCAAAACACGCCCGCGCCGCCCTTGTGGGGGGTCGCCGCGCAGCTCTACGGCTTGCGCCGCACGGGCGATGGCGGTATCGGCGACTATACGGCGCTCACGCAACTCGCCGTTGAAAGCGCGAAGCGCGGCGCGCACGCACTCGCTGTCAGTCCAACTCATGCGATGTTCAGCGCCGAGCCCGAGCGTTTCAGTCCGTATTCGCCGTCGTCGCGCTTGTGGCTCAACGTCACGCACATTGACCCGGCCGCCGTGTTCGGCGCGGATGCTGCGCGCGCCGCCATCGAGGCGCATCAGGGTAACGAAACGTGGTCGCAGCTCGAACGCCTGACGCTGATCCACTGGCCGCAAGCTGTGCGACTCAAGCTCAAGGTACTGCGTACATTGTTCGAGCAGTTCTGCGTGCACGAACGAGCCCAGGACGCGCCCCGTGCGCTCGAATTCAACGCGTTCTGTGTGCGCGGCGGCCGGGCGCTTGAGGACCACGCGCGCTTCGAGGCATTGCAGGCGGTTCAGCTTGCGCAAGCGGAGCCGAGCGGCCACTGGCGCAACTGGCCCGAGGCGTTGCGCGATCCGCGCAGCGCGGAGGTCGAAGCGTTTGCGAACGCGCATCGGCACGAAGTCGAATTTCATCTGTTCCTGCAATGGCTCGCCGCCAAGGGGCTCTCGCACGCCCAGCACGCGGCCCGCGATGCAGGTATGGCAGTGGGCTTGATCGCGGACCTCGCCGTCGGCTGCGACAGCGCCGGCAGTCATGCGTGGTCGTATCGTGACGATATGCTGCAAGGCGTGTCCGTCGGTGCGCCCCCGGATCTGTTCAACCAGGCCGGTCAGGCATGGGGACTGACGACGTTCTCGCCACGCGCCATGCGCAACCAGGGCTTCGCGGCCTTTATCGACATGCTGCGCGCCGCGTTCGCCCATGCCGGCGGCATCCGCATCGATCACATCCTCGGCCTGCGCCGTCTGTGGCTCGTACCGGAAGGCGAAAGCGCGCGCAACGGCGCCTATCTGCGCTATCCGCTCGAAGACATGCTGCGGCTGATTGCGCTCGAGTCGTGGCGTCACCGCTCGATCGTGATCGGCGAGGACCTCGGCACGGTACCGCCGGGCTTCCGGGAACGGCTCGAGGAACACGGCATCGCGGGCATTCGCGTCCTGTGGTTTGAAGGGAGCGAGTCGGGCAACGGCTTCAAGGCGCCGCAGCGGTGGGACCATAACGCGGTCGGGACCACCACCACGCACGATTTGCCGACCGTCACCGGCTGGTGGCGCGGCGCGGACATCGTCTGGCGCAACCGCATCGGCCAGACCATGCCGCGCGCCGATGGCCGCGACCCGGTTGAAGTGGCGCAAGCAGCGCGCGCGGAGGATCGCGCCGCGCTGTGGGTCGCGTTCCGGCAGGCGGGCGTCGCCGCGAAGGATGTGCCCGCGCCGCCGCCCGAAAGT